>NZ_JAYEEY010000014.1:0-141413 GCF_035156415.1 Algoriphagus persicinus | reverse complement strand
CAGAAACTCGAAAAGGCCTATGGAGTACGGGTCAAGGCAGTGCTTCATTCAGAAGCGACAACACCCATACCGGATTTGAGGACTTGGTTGTAAGCAAAATCTTATAAAATTACCCTTAACCACTTAACCCTTAAATCCAACACCCAACTAGGCAGGACTCCAGAGTACGACCTGGCAGGATTAGTAAATGATATGATGATTTCAGATATCAAATTGATGCAAAAGGATATGCATTTGGTCGAAGGTGGTCATGAGGTTTTTAGACAGTCAGAATAGAGGCTAGGATATATAATATTTTACAATCAGACTGGCTCTTCTTTCAAGATTAACCTATGGAGATATTTGCAGTTGGACATTAGGAGTTCAAAACCTGGGATATAAAGAAATCAGATTCACAAGTGGTGTTTGATGTGAAGTCGGTCTTGAAAAAGGAATTGGTGGATAGTAGATTATAGGGTTAAGCTCACCCATTAACATTACCCTTAACCCCTTAACCTTTAACCCTCTTAACCCTTAACAATCTCACAATCTGTTAAAAGTTAATTCCAAAGCACAGTTTAACCCTTAACCCTTAACCATTTTAACCTCTTAACCCTACCAAATGCATGACTTTAAATCATACCAACAGTTTCAAAAGTTAACCGGAATGCGAATTTTAGTAACAGGAGGAGCTGGTTTTATAGGATCCAATCTGTGTGAAGTTTTATTGGAACTTGGAGCCAAAGTTACCTGCTTAGATAATTTCGCTACTGGCCATAGATACAATATTGAGCCTTTTTTAGATAATGCTAATTTCACCCTGATAGAAGGTGATATTCGTGATTTGACTACATGTCATAATGCATGTGCGTCTCAGGATTTTGTATTGCATGAAGCAGCATTAGGCTCTGTTCCAAGATCTATCAATGATCCTATCACTACAAATGATGTGAATGTGGGTGGATTTTTGAATATGTTGGTAGCTTCTCGTGATGCTGGAGTGAAGCGCTTTGTATATGCAGCTAGTAGTTCTACCTATGGAGATTCAGAAGCCTTGCCTAAAGTAGAGGATGTGATTGGGAAGCCATTATCGCCTTATGCAATTACAAAATATGTGAATGAGTTGTATGCCGAAAACTTTTTCAAGACGTATGGTCTAAATACGATTGGATTAAGATACTTCAATGTCTTCGGGCGTCGCCAGGATCCAAATGGAGCTTATGCTGCTGTAATCCCTCTATTTGTAAAGAAATTTATGAATCATGAGAGTCCTATAATTAATGGGGATGGGACTTTCTCTCGTGATTTTACTTATATAGATAATGTGATTCAGATGAATTTGCTGTGTCTAACAACAGAGAATCAGGAAGCCTTGAATCAGGTGTATAATACTGCAGTTGGGGATAGAACCACCTTGGTTCAACTGACTGAGTTGATTAAAAAACATCTATCAATTTATGATCAGTCTGTCGCTGAAATAGAAATTGTGCATGGTCCAAATCGGAAGGGTGATATTCCACATTCTTTGGCTTCAGTAGAAAAAGCTAAATTTTTGCTGGAATATATACCAAGCCATAGTATTGATAAGGGGATCGACGAAGGGGTGCAGTGGTATGTGAAGAAAATATAATATTGTATTGATGGTATTATAGCAGTCTTTGTATATCAATCCAAATACAAAGTTTAGATTACCAAAATTATTAAAAGAGTTGAATATTTCACTTTATATTAATAAAATTAAATGACAAATTTTAAATAATTTGTATTAAAAATAAATGTATGGTTGTAAAATGGAGTGTTTTTGAAAAAATATCTCAATATGCAATTCAACTTATTCTAATTTTAATTTTATCTAGATTTCTGGATCCTGAGGACTTTGGATTAATAGCAATATTAAATGTCTTTACGATTATGGCTGGTATTGTAGTTGAAGGAGGATTTAGTCAAGCCTTAATTAGTAAAATAAAATGCACAAATGAAGATTATAATTCAGTTTTTTGGTTTAACTTTTTAGTATCAGTTTTACTTTACATTATTTTATTCTTTAGCGCACAGGAAATATCTAATTTTTTTAAAGATTATAGAATTGATTATTTAGCAAAAATTCTTTTTCTAATAATCCCATTAGGTGCGATTAGTATAGTTCAACAAACTATGCTTATTAAGGATTTAAATTTTAAGCTGTTAGCTATATTTTCATTCCTATCAAATATAATTTCTGGGATTACTGGTATTTTACTTGCTTATTGGGGATATGGAGTTCAATCCATTGTTTATCAGCAATTAGTTAATGTTTTAATTCAAAATATTTTGCTCTGGCTAAAATCTAATTGGAGACCTAAATTATCATTTAGAATGGATCCTATTCATAATTTTATGTCCTATTCTACAAACATATTGGCCTCTAATTTTATCAATAATTTATTTAATAATATTTACCCACTGACAATATCTAGATATTTTTCGCAATTTCAGCTAGGTTTGTACTCTCAGTCATATAGATTTTCATCTCAGCCATCTATTTTAATAGACGCTGTTATTAATCGAGTTTCTTTTCCTGTATTAGCTTCCTTGAAAGGAAATATTTTAAATTTTAAGTCTAAATATTCATACATATTAAGTAAAATATTTTTATATAATTTACCAATATCGTTTTTGCTAATATTGTTGGCACATGACTTAATATTTATTTTATTAGGCCCTAAATGGATGAATATAGTTATTTATTTTCAAGTACTATCTGTAGCTTCTTTGACGTTTCCTATACATCCATTGACAATGGTTCCTCTTAAAGTTTATGATAAAGCTTCTTTAATACTGAAATTAGAGATTTTGAAAAAAATAGTATTAGTCATAACTATATTCATTACTTTAAAATTTGGTTTTTTATATTTAATTTTAGGTCAAAGCATTTACTTTTTAATTATACTCCCAATTAATATGTATTTTGGAGGAGCAATTATTGATTACTCTATAAAAGACCAGTTAAAGGATGTAACTCCATATATGTTTTCATCTTTAGTTGCTCTAGGCCTAACATTTTTTTTTAATTCAATATTTGGATTAGGTTCATATTTAAATGTAATATTTTCTGTTTTACTATTTTCCTTAATATATATCGTTTTATTAAGAGTTTTACTGAAAAAAACCATTCTGTCAATATTTAAAGTTTCAATATAAATGATTATTTACCTTATAATTGGTGAAAATAAATCAGGTTCAGCAGCTATAAATAGGTGCAACCTATTTATAAAAGGAATTAACGAAAAAAACTCAGATAAAGCTAAACTAAAAATTTTTAAAAATAGGAATTATTCATTAAAAGGATTTTCTATACTTTATAAACTATTGATCCTAGTTTGTGTTCATTTTTATATACTTTTTAATAGGTCTTCAACTTTTATTTTCTATGGTGAATTTAGTAATTTATATTTTATTAAACTTCTAAAATCGCGTAAATCAAAGTGGATTTCGGAAAGAAATGAATTTCCCAGTCATATTATATCTTCCAGTATTTCAACCTTAAGTTATAAGAGAAGTGTTAGATACGACCTATTTATGTCGAATTTTGACGCATTAATTACATGTTCAGAAGCCTTGAGAATATATTATTCTAAATTCATATCCCCTAACTCTCCTATTTTTATTTTACCAGCAATTGTTAACACGGATTTGTTTTACACTAAGGGTGAATATAATAAAACTAAAGTAAGATATATTACGTATTGTGGTGACTGGGGGAATAATAAAGATGGTGTGCCAGATCTAATTCGGGCTTTTAATGTTTTTTCAAAAAATCATATTGATTTTAAGTTACAATTAATTGGGAGTACTAGTAATTTAAAAGACTATAATGAGATTAAAAGTCTTATTTTAAAATTTAATTTGGGTTCAAAAGTAGAACTAGTAGGAAGGGTATCTCATTCGAGTGTGCCTAATTTTTATCAATATGCTGATATTCTAGTTTTATGTCGACCTTCAAATAAACAGGCGGAAGGTGGATTTCCCTCTAAAGTTGTAGAATATCTAGCATCTGGTAAACCTGTTCTAGTTACAGATGTCGGTGAATTGAGCAATTATTTTGTTGACAATTTAAATATTTTTTATTCTAAAGCTAATTATCACCATTTCTCTCAACGATTATCTGAAATTGTTCAGGATTGGGATAATTCGTTATCTGTCGGAAATAAAGGTAGAGAGGTTAGTCAAATATTTTCTTATCAAAGAGTTTCAGACAAATTCTTACAATTAATAAAAACTTTATGAGTCTTATAGGTTTGACTTATTTTTCATGTTTTATGTTGATGCTGTTTGTGTCATTTAAGTATTCTCCTAATATATTTTCTCCCTTTAAGGTATTATTTTTTAATATTACTATCTTTTGGGGAGATATTTTTTGGATTGATTTTTCAATATTGGTGTATTTATATTTTTTATATGTATTATTAATCTCGTTGGTTGTCCTTTTTTATGAAATAAAATTTAAATCTACGTTTATTAAAGGTAAAATTATCTTTATTAATAAGCGAATTATTTTTGGGCGTCTTTGGATGCTTACATTAATTCCAATTTTATTTCAAATTGTGATGATATTTGAGATGGGTGGAATTTCTGCTTATGTTCATTCAATAAATTTGAGAGTTGTAATGTGGCAAGGATATGGAATTTATCTATTTTTTATTAGATCTATTTTAATTATTAATCTTATATATTTTTATTTTTTAATTCGTTCTATTAATATTAACAAAAGATCTTTTTTATTTTTCCTTCTACATTCTTTAATTTTTATTTCTATATCATTATTGTCAGGTTCCAGGTCGACATTATTGGTAAATTTCATTTTAATGTTGATTATGTATAATTTGATTATTAAAGATGTTAATATATTAAAAATAGTTAGTATTGGTTTTGCTGCCTTACTCGTAGCTTTTGTTTTAGGTGTTGCACGTTATGGATATTCCTATGAGGATGGTGAGCTTTCAACCGGTTTATCGAATTCCAACATTGATAAGAAATTTGAATTTGCTAATTTTTCATATGGTTTATTTCCAATCGATGTAATTTCTAACAAAGATATTTTAGTGGATTATTATTATGGCTCCACTTATTTTACAATATTTTCTAATTTTATTCCGCGGTTTTTATGGAGTAATAAGCCAGATACTTCAGGAGTCATTTTTACTAATACATATTATAATGTTCATGATGGGTATAGTAATTATTCTACTGGATTTATTGTTGACGGAATACTTAATTTTGGGTTTATTTTTGGTCCTATTCTTGGTTTCCTGATTATTGTTTTAATATATTATTCATTTTTTAAATATTTTAATAATTTCGTGTCCTTTACTTCTAATTTCAATTTAATTACAAATGACTTGTTTTATGTTGTTATTCTTTTTTTATTACCTACCTTTTTGCACGGGGAATTCACTACTGTTTTTTATTCTATATTTGTTTTTAAAATAATTTTAATTTATTTAATATATAAGTTCTGCGTTCCTATTAATTCTATTTTTAGAATTTATTAAATTATGAATATTTATATTGATGCAACTAATGTTGGTGGGGGAGGAGGAGTAACTCATTTAAAAGAGATTTTGAATGATGCTCATTTGTCTAAATCTTCTTTTGATAATATTTATATTTATGCTTCTTCTAAAGTTTTAAAAAATTTACCTAATAATTCATTTATATTTAAAATTACTCATCCGTTTTTAAATAGTAATTTCTTAATGAGGTTTATTTTCCAATATTTTTTATTTGATAAAATTGTTAGAAAAAATTGTGACATATTATTTTCCATAACGGGAGATTATCTAGGATCTTTTCGTCCTGTAGTAGGCATGTCACGGAATATGTTATTGTACGATAAAAAGACTGTTTCTGAATTTAAATCTATTTTTGAAAAGCTTAAATTTGATTTAAGCTTTTTCAGACAAAAAAAATCGTTTGAAAAGTCTATTGGTGTAATTTTTATTTCTAAAGCTGCTCAAAGTATTGCTAGTAAATTTATTGATTTTACTGGTGTTAATACTGTATTAATTCATCACGGAATTTCTTCTAATTTTTCAAGTTTACCTAAAAAACAATACTCAATAAATCATTATTCTTTCTCTCATCCATTTAATTTTTTGTATGTCTCAACTGTTCATTTATATAAACATCAGTGGAATATTGTTAAAGTTATTGGTGAATTGCGTAATGAAGGATATCCAGTTTCTTTAACTTTAATAGGTGGCTCAATTTTTTTACCTGCTGAAAAATTGTTGATTAAAACTATTGATAATGTTGATCCTAATAGGGAATTTATAGACTGGAAAGGAAATGTAGAATATTCTCAAATAAATAAAATTTATAAACAAACTGATGGAATAATATTTGCCTCTACCTGTGAAAATATGCCTAATATATTGATTGAATCAATGTACTCAGGTTCAGCAATTGCATGTAGTGATAAACAACCTATGCCAGAATTTTTAAAAAATTCAGGTTTTTATTTTGATTCGCACTCAATTAGTTCTATAAAAAGTTCCTTAAAATTTATGCTAAATAATCCTGAAATAAGAGAAAAATATATAATAGAAAATCAAAAAGAAGTGAAAATATATTCTTGGGATAAAACCTCTTGTGCGACTTTTGATTTTATTCAAGACTGCTTCTACAAATACAATAAAAATGTTCAAAAATAAAACTCTTCTAATTGCAGGAGGTACGGGCTCCTTTGGTAACGCAGTTCTAAAACGATTTCTAGATTCTGATATAAAAGAAATAAGGATCTTTTCCCGTGACGAGAAGAAACAACATGATATGAGGGTCGCTTTAAACAGTCCCAAAGTAAAATTTTATATCGGTGATGTTCGAGACTATAGTAGCTTGGATTCTGCTTTAAAAGGAGTTGATTATGTGTTCCAGGCAGCAGCTCTAAAGCAGGTTCCATCTTGTGAATTCTTTCCTATGGAAGCTACAAAAACCAATGTTTTCGGAACCGAAAACGTCATCAAAGCTTGTGTTGCCAACAAAGTTAGGAATGTTATCTGCCTTAGTACAGATAAAGCTGCTTATCCTATCAATGCCATGGGAATGACTAAAGCCTTGATGGAGAAAGTAGCTGTAGCAGAATCCAGAAATATCCAATCGAATAAAACTAAAGTGTGTCTGACTCGCTATGGAAACGTCATGGCTTCGCGAGGATCTGTTATACCTCTTTTTGTTGAGCAGTTGAAGGAGGGTAAGGCTTTGACAATTACTGACCCAGAAATGACCAGATACCTTATGTCACTGGATGAAGCCGTAGATTTAGTATTGTTTGCCTTTGAGCATGGAAACCAAGGCGATTTATTTGTACAAAAAGCTCCTGCTTCCACGATAGGAGATCTAGCTATAGCTTTGAAAGAATTGTTTAATTCTGATTCTGAGATTAATATCATCGGAACGCGACATGGTGAGAAGCTGTTTGAAACCCTCTGCACCAGAGAGGAAATGATGAAAGCAGATGATTTGGGAGACTTCTTTAGAATTTCTGCAGATAATAGGGACTTGAATTATGGTAGTTACTTCACGGAAGGAAATACTCATGCTTCTGATTTAGTAGATTACAATTCCCATAACACGCATAGATTAAGTATTCCTGAGATCAAAGAGAAATTGATGAGCCTAGAATATATTCAGGATGAATTGAAAAATTGGAAAAAGTAATGAGCAACAAATTGAAAGTAGTCACTGTAGTAGGGACGCGCCCTGAGATTATTCGACTAGCAGAGTGCATTAAAAAGTGTGATGAGTTTTTTGATCATATCTTAATACATACGGGACAAAATTACGATTACACATTAAATCAGATTTTCTTTGAAGATCTCCAATTGAGAGAACCGGATCATTATCTCAATGTAGCGGGAAAACACCTAGGAGAAACCATTGGTAATGTCATAGCCAAATCCTATGAGTTACTGGCAGAGCTTAAGCCAGATGCTCTTTTGGTATTAGGAGACACTAATAGCGTGCTTTGCACTATTGCAGCGAAGCGATTGAAGATTCCCATTTTCCATATGGAAGCAGGAAACCGTTGCTTTGATCAGAATGTGCCGGAAGAAATAAACAGAAAAATCTCTGATCATATTTCAGATATTAACTTAACCTATACAGAGAATAGCAGAAGGTATTTACTCAGTGAGGGATTCCGTAAAGACCATGTTTTTGTGACAGGCTCTCCGTTGAAAGAAGTCTTAAACAAATACGAATCAGAAATACTCAATTCTGGTGTGGTTCAAAAATTAGAATTGGAGCCAAAGAAATACTTGGTAGTAAGTGCTCACAGGGAAGAGAATATTGACCTGAAAGACCATTTCAATATTTTGTCTGAAGCGTTGAATGCTGTAGCAGAGAAATACCAGATGCCAATTATATTCAGTACACATCCTAGAACCAGAAACAAAATCAAATCCAGTGGAATCAAATTTCATGAATTGATCAGAAATATAGAGCCTCTTGGGTTTTTTGATTATGTCAAATTACAAAAGGAAGCTTTTGTAGTGCTTTCTGATTCCGGAACTATTTCTGAAGAGGCTGCTATGATGGATTTTCCAGCTGTGAGTATTCGTACGAGCACAGAAAGACCTGAGGCAATAGATGCTGGAACAATTGTTCTTGGAGGGATCAGCACTGACAGTATGTTGCAATCTATACCTATTGCACAAGAATTACATGAAAGCGGACAAGCACATCTGCCTTTGGAATATCAGGTAACTAATTGTTCTACCCGGGTAATTAGAGCGATTCAGAGTTATACTTCTATAGTTAATAAAGTAACCTGGAATAAGTAATGCAAAAGGTATTAATATTAGGATCTACCGGAATGCTTGGCCATCAGGTTTTTTTCAATTTGGAGAAATCCAAGGAATTTGAGGTTTATGATCTTTCTTTCAGAAATAAACTAAGGGATCAAACAATCATTTGTGATATCACTGATTTCAACAAGCTTGAAGGAATTATAAAAGAAATAAAGCCTGATGTACTAATCAACTGCATAGGCATTTTAATAAAGGGCTCAAATCAAAATCCTAAAAATTCAATTTTGATTAATGCGTATTTCCCGCATTGGCTTACAAGTGTTGCTGATGAAATTGATTCAAAAGTGATTCATATTTCCACTGATTGTGTTTTTTCCGGTAAAAAAGGAGGATATGTAGAGTCAGACTTTCGGGATGCAGATGATGTATACGGTAGAGGGAAGGGGTTGGGTGAGATCTTCTCAGACAAGCATCTTACTTTGCGAACCTCCATCATTGGTCCAGAAATAAAGCAGAATGGTGAAGGATTATTTCATTGGTTTATGAATCAGGCAGGAGAGATTAATGGATTTACAAAAGCATTTTGGGGAGGCGTCACTACAACTGAGCTGAGTAGAGTTATACAAAAAGCTATTAATGAGGATTTAAATGGGCTTTATCATGTTACAAATGGTCAAGCAATTTCAAAATTTGATCTTTTAAGTGCTTTTAATAAAACGTTTGAATGTGGGATTAAAATAAATTCTGTAGAAGGTAAGCAGGTGGATAAAAGTTTGATGTGTGAGAGAACAGACGTTGATTTTGCTATTCCCTCTTATGAAGTTATGATAGAAGAAATGAAGGTATTCATGTCTGCGAATAGGTCACTTTACACATCTATTTATCCGAATGCAGGATAAGAGAGTTTTGATTATTGGGGAAGTTTTTTTTCCTGAAGAGTTTGTTATTAACGATTTAGCCAGGTATTGGAAAAAGAAGGGATATTTTGTTGAAGTTTTAACACGTACTCCTTCTTATCCAATTGGACAGATTTTTTCTGGCTACAAAAATAAGTTATATCAAAAAACCTTCTACCAAAATATACCAATTCACAGAGTGCCTGTGATTCAGGGGTATCAAAAAAGTAAGGTGATCAAAATTTTCAACTACCTATCCTTTGTGGTTTTTTCTTCCATCGTAGCGTTATTTATTGGCAGAAAGTTTGACCGAATTTTTATATATCAGACAGGGCCATTAACTGTGGCATTACCAGGAGTACTGCTTAAAAAAATCTACAATAAGAATCTGACAATCTGGACTCAAGATTTATGGCCAGAAACGGTTTATGCATATGGCTTTAAACCTAACAGATTGTTGGACTTCCTGCTAAACAATCTAGTTAAACTGATTTATAATTCTGCAGATAAAATTGCGGTTTCCTGCAAAGGATTTTCTCCCAAAATAAACTCATACTTGAAATCGAAAAAGAATATTGTTTGGATTCCAAATTGGTCTTTAATAAATGAATCAGCTACCAGAAAATTAAAGCTTCCAGGAAGTATAAATTTTACTTTCGCAGGAAACATAGGAAAGGTTCAAAATTTAGATAATGTACTTCATGGATTTAATAAAGCTGTAAAAGAATTTCCTGACGCATATCTGAATATTGTTGGAAACGGATCAAGTTTAAAAGAGCTAAAAAGTCTGGTCAATAATGAGAAAATCCCCAACGTGAATTTTACTGGAAGGAAACCTTTAATTGAGATGCCTGATTATTTTGAAGCAAGCGATGTACTTATAATCTCACTTGTTGATGCCCCAATTTATGAGATCATGATTCCAAGTAAATTTCAAACTTATCTTCAGTATAAGAAACCTATTTTTGCTGTAATGAAAGGAGAAGTACCAAAAATGATAAGTGAGTATAAGCTAGGTTTGAGTGCAGATTCTAATAATATTGATATGATAGCAGCTCGATTTAAAGAAATGATGACATTATCCAAAACCGAATTGGATTCGATGAGCTTATCGGCTCAAAAACTGCTTTCTCATTCTTTTGACAGATATAAAAATTTGAAAAAGTTATCCCAAATTACATTTGAATAGGCCCAACCTTATTCCTATTTCAGTTCATAAAGATGACAGAGGTGAATTGCGCTACTGTAATGAGTTTGATCTTTCCTCAGTAAAAAGATTTTACTCAATTTCTTTTGGTGAAAAAGATCAAATTAGAGCTTGGCAGGCCCATAAGGTTGAAACCAAAGCTATTATGCCTATCAGTGGAATCAGTAAAATTGTTTTGGTGGAAATTAATGATTTCGATAAAGGATTGGTCGGACAAATTTTTGAATTTATTTTGGATGCAAGTTATCCAATTGTTTTGCTCGTCCCAGGAGGATATGCAAATGGGCTTCAAGCAAAATCAGCAGATTCATCTCTTATGATTTTTTCTAACTTGTCATTGGATGAAGCTAAAACTGATGATTTTAGATTTGAGAAGAATAAGTTTTATCACTGGTAATTAAATGAAGAATCTTGCAGCTACTTTTCTTTTTTTATTGATCTCAGGGGTCTCTTTCTCTCAATCAATTCCAGCTAATTTCCCTGTCTTAGAAGAGAATAGTAGGCGTAGTCAATTAGTTGACTCTTCGTATAAATCTACCTCATTTTCATTAAGGCCGATTTTAGCTGATACTAGCCAGGGTCTATTTTTTGAAATTTATAGTGACAAAAAATTATCTATTAAGACCAGCCCCTTCATTAATACTACCCGCATTAGTTCCAAAAGACCTTATGGATGGGGAGATAACGGAATGATTTCTAATCCAGGTTTTCAGACCTATTTTTCGGGTGGGGTAGAGGCCAAGTATAAGTTTATCAATCTCACATTTAGGCCTGAAATTGTAGTAGCGCAAAACAAGGGCTTTAGAACCAACTTAGATGAATTCTCTGATTCTCAAATAGGAAGCAAATTCTTCTTTTGGAATTTTGGAGATTTTCCTGAGCGATTTGGAGATGGCTGGTTGGTAAATCCATGGTGGGGGCAATCCAAGCTTACTTTTCAGTACGGTGCATTTGAAGTAGGTGGGGCTACTCAAAATATCTGGTGGGGACCGGGGCAATTTAATGCACTTACCTTTTCTAACAATGCACAGGGTTTTCCTCATTTGACTGTCAATACCACTAAGCCTGCAAAGACTTTTATTGGGAACTTTGAAACTCAGTTGATAATTGGTAAGCTGCAAAACTCCGGTTATGCCCCTTCTCAGTATCCAGAATTAAACTCCCAATATTTCAAATCCTTTTCCGGAGACTGGAGATATTTGAATGCATTAATGCTTTCCTATAATCCTAAGTGGATTCCGGGCTTATTTTTAGGATTTACACGAACATTCCAACAATATAGTGCCTCAATGGGAAATGATTTCTTAAGCTATTTGCCGGTCTTTGAAGGCGTGACTAAAGATGCCTATGGGTATGACAGAGACGCAGTAGGGCAAGATCAGCAGATTTCTGTTTTTGGACGATTTGTAATGCCTAAGTCGAAGAGCGAAATTTATTTCGAATTTGGGCGCAGAGATCATTCCAAAGACTGGAGAGAGTTTACACTTAATCCAGAGCACGCAAGAGCCTATATCTTAGGTTTCGTGCAGTTATTTGATTTGCCTTCAATCAGCAAACTACTTCAGGTACGGGGAGAGATGACCCTGCAACAGGAATCTATTAACAGGTATATACGTAATGGAGGTTTAGGTGGAGGACTGACTTGGCATACGCATAATCCTGCTCGTGGATTTGTGCAAAAAGGACAGCCACTTGGAGTAGGAATAGGAGTGGGATCTAATGTGCAGACGCTAGAATTCTCCTTAGTTGAAGGAATGGACAAAATGGGAATTCAATTTGAGCGTTTGGCTAATAACCAGGACTTCTATTACAAGGCCCAGCTTCAGGATACAGAAAGAAAACCCTGGGTTGACCTTTCCATAGGTTTCCTCTTCGACAAGAGGTGGGATAACCTACTCCTTAGCTCCAAGCTGCAAATCATTAATGCCCGCAACTACCAATGGCAGCTAGATCCGGCCAGTACCCCGGACTTCCCAAAAGGAGAGAACCTTACCTCCTTTATGGCGCAGACCAGTTTGATCTATTTTTGGAATAATAAGTAGCCCGTCATTGCGAGGGGCGTCCACGTCATTGCGAGGGGCGTCCCCGTCATTGCGAGAGGCATCACCGTCATTGCGAAGGGCGTCCACGTCATTGCGAGGGGCGTCTCCAAAACAAATAGATCACTAGTAAGCTACCGCCCCGAAGCAATCTTATAAAGGGAAGTACTCCATCAAACGTAAGATCGCTTTGTCGTACCTCCTCGCGATGACGAGTCTTCCCGAAGCAATCTTATAAAAAGAAGTACTCCATCAAACATAAGACTGCTTTCCGCCACGGCGGACAGGCTGCGTCGCACCTCCTCGCAGTGACGAGTCTTCCCGAAGCAATCTTCAGTATTTGGGTAGTTGTTCCGCCGTAAGATCGCTTTCCGCCACGGCGGACAGGCTGCGTCGCACCTCCTCGCAGTGACGAGTCTTCCCGAAGCAATCTTCAGTATTTTGGTAGTTGGTCCGCCGTAAGATCGCTTTCCGCCACGGCGGACAGGCTGCGTCGTACCTCCTCACGCTGACGAGTCTCCGTCATTGCGAGGGGCGTCTCCAAAACAAATTGATCACTGGTAAGCTACCGCCCCGAAGCAATCTTATAAAGGGAAGTACTCCTTCAAACATAAGATCGCTTTGTCGTACCTCCTCGCGATGACGTACCTCCGAAGCAATCTTCAGTATTTAGGTAGGTGTTCCGCCGTAAGATCGCTTTCCGCCACGGCGGACAGGCTGCTCCGTACCTCCTCGCGATGACGTACCTCCGCAGCAATCACATAAATCGACATAGTATTTTTAACAGTTATGGTAAAAGGGGGAGCAGTTTACATAATGACCAATTTTAAAAATATCGTGCTCTACACTGGAGTGACTAATAATTTGATCCGTAGAGTTTATGAGCATAAAAGTGGACTAGATCCAAAGTCATTTACATGCAAGTATAAGCTTACTAAGCTGGTATATTTTGAATCCTTCCATTCTATTGAGGAAGCAATAGCAAGAGAAAAACAGATTAAAGGAGGTAGTAGGAAGAAAAAGGAAGACTTAATCAATTCGATAAATCCGGATTGGAAAGATTTGTGGGGGGATATCCAGAACTTTTAGTAGATATGAGACAAATGGTATTAACCGTTATACTTTTTACTTCCTTACTTGCAGACTAGCTTTTTGTCTCCTTAGCTCCAAGCTGCAAATCATTAATGCCCGCAACTACCAATGGCAGCTAGATCCGGCCAGTACCCCGGACTTCCCAAAAGGAGAAAACCTTACCTCCTTTATGGCGCAGACCAGTTTGATCTATTTTTGGAATAATAAGTAGCCCGTCATTGTGAGGGTGTTCCCGTCATTGCGAGAGGCGTCCACGTCATTGCGAGGGGCGTCCCCGTCATTGCGAGGGGCGTCTCCAAAACAAATTGATCACTGGTAAGCTACCGCCCCGAAGCAATCTTATAAAGGGAAGTACTCCATCAAACATAAGATCGCTTTGTCGTACCTCCTCGCGATGACGTACCTCCGAAGCAATCTTCAGTATTTAGGTAGGTGTTCCGCCGTAAGATCGCTTTCCGCCACGGCGGACAGGCTGCTCCGTACCTCCTCGCGATGACGTACCTCCGCAGCAATCACATAAATCGACATAGTATTTTTAACAGTTATGGTAAAAGGGGGAGCAGTTTACATAATGACCAATTTTAAAAATATCGTGCTCTACACTGGAGTGACTAATAATTTGATCCGTAGAGTTTATGAGCATAAAAGTGGACTAGATCCAAAGTCATTTACATGCAAGTATAAGCTTACTAAGCTGGTATATTTTGAATCCTTCCATTCTATTGAGGAAGCAATAGCAAGAGAAAAACAGATTAAAGGAGGTAGTAGGAAGAAAAAGGAAGACTTAATCAATTCGATAAATCCGGATTGGAAAGATTTGTGGGGGGATATCCAGAACTTTTAGTAGATATGAGACAAATGGTATTAACCGTTATACTTTTTACTTCCTTACTTGCAGACTAGCTTTTTGTCTCCTTAGCTCCAAGCTGCAAATCATTAATGCCCGCAACTACCAATGGCAGCTAGATCCGGCCAGTACCCCGGACTTCCCAAAAGGAGAAAACCTTACCTCCTTTATGGCGCAGACCAGTTTGATCTATTTTTGGAATAATAAGTAGCCCGTCATTGTGAGGGTGTTCCCGTCATTGCGAGAGGCGTCCACGTCATTGCGAGGGGCGTCCCCGTCATTGCGAGGGGCGTCTCCAAAACAAATTGATCACTGGTAAGCTACCGCCCCGAAGCAATCTTATAAAGGGAAGTACTCCATCAAAGATAAGATCGCTTCGTCGTACCTCCTCGCGATGACGTACCTCCGAAGCAATCTTCAGTATTTGGGTAGGTGTTCCACCGTAAGATCGCTTTCCGCCACGGCGGACAGGCTGCTCCGTACCTCCTCACGCTGACGAGTCTCCGTCATTGCGAGGGGCGTCTCCAAAACAAATTGATCACTGGTAAGCTACCGCCCCGAAGCAATCTTATAAAGGGAAGTACTCCTTCAAACGTAAGATCGCTTTGTCGTACCTCCTCGCGATGACGAGTCTTCCCGAAGCAATCTTCAGTATTTAGGTAAGTGTTCCATCGTAAGACTGCTTTCCGCCACGGCGGACAGGCTGCATCGTACCTCCTCGCGATGACGTACCTCCGAAGCAATCTTATAATAGGACGTACTCCTTCAGTCGGTGAAGTAAATCGGTAAGTCTTTAATATCTGAAACCCGAGCAAGAGGTCTTGCTCGGGTTTTTTTCTTCCCATAAATGACTTAGAAAGTGTTAATCAAAGTTTTTCTTCCGGTACGCTTGCCTTATTTACGATTTCTTTAATGACCATATCCAGTTGTATTGCAGATGCTTCCAGAGCAGTCAAAAACTCCTTATTGGAGGTCTTACATAGGTTGTCATCAGTTTTAAGAATATCAGTCAATGCCAGAATATTGGCCAAAGGTGCCCTGACTTTGTGTGATTGAACCCAGATTATCTCTTTCAGTGCCAGGTCTCTTTTTGAGATCTGTTTGAAGTAATCAAATTCTGAACTTACATCCCGAAGTGTGCCAATTACTTTTATGTTATTTGTAGTAGATCCTTTGCGGAGTTTAATGGCATTAAGTGTCAGATTTTGAGTTTTTTCCTTGCAATTATTGATTTCAAAATGAAGGATGATTGGTTTTATCTCATCAGAATTTACCCAGTTTAATAATTTTTCAAATTCTAAAGAGGACCTACTTTGATTGAAATATTTTTCAAACTCTCCAAAGGAGAAAATATCTATTTGTGGTTTGAGTCCGAATATTTTGTATTCCGAATCATTCCAGCTGATGCTTCCGCTTTCGGGATCAAGTTCAAAAAATGATTCGTTGGAAGTCTTCAGGAAATACCTAAAATATTCCTTGAATGCGGACAGCTTTTGTTTGTATTGAAGCAACTCTTTTCCGTCTGTTCCTATAAGAAGGTACAGAACGGGATTTTTGTTAATTTCAATCTTCTGGATAACAGCCTTTGATGGTAGTGGCTCTTGACTTGAGTCAAGAAAGTTTAGTCTATCAAGCCATTTTACCTCCTTATTTTGATCGATGGTTTGGATTAATCTCCTTTTGGATTCGGGAGTTAAAAAAGATTCCAAATTAACAGATTTGGAGGATTCATTGAAAATCAACCTGTCTGCGTACTCATTCTTTAGGATTACATTTAGGTCTTTGTCAAAAAGGATAAAGAAATTTGACATTTCTTTCATGATCTTATCCAAAGGAATTAGCTCGAAATAATTAAACAAATCTGCTTTTTTCATTCCGAAATAAGTGCAAACAGTGAATATTGTCATCGTAGACGAGGTAATTGCCAAGTCAGCAACTCCAAACCAAGGAAACACAACATGTGTGACAAAACCTGAAAGCACAGGAAGTATAATTCCCGCCAAAACCCACTTGACCTGGGTTACTCTTTTGTCCTGACTCTTTTTATGGTGATTCTCTTTCAAAAACTTCAAGATCAATACCAGTCCAAAAAATGATTGAAATGAAATCCAAAATCTTGAAATGATATCAGGTGAACCTGGCCTTACAGATGGAATACTTCCAAAAAAGGGATGCTCGGAGAAAACATGTGGTTGTGGGTAATTAAGGTAGAGTAGAAAAAAAATCAGAGTGATACCATAATTCAAAAGCTTAAATCTCCAACTTTTTGCAAATGGAAAATTCACCAGGTTGGAAATAAAATGAAGTAAAAATGAACCTACAAAAATCCACCCCATGCTCAGAAATCTATCTATTAATACTTTGGTTTCATAGGTAGTCGAGATTCTAAGAAGGACTGCTTCAAGCTGCCAAAAAACCAGGCATAACAAAAGGAAAATAAAAATATTTGTTCTTTCGTCCTTTGGCATCTTCACGCCAATAATATAAAGCAGTCCTACGTTCAATAGCATCGGGATCACGGCCAAAAGGACGCTAAGCAAGTTAAAATACATATTTAAGAGTTTAGAATATTCTGAACTGGGAATTGGAGATCTTTAAACACTTGGAAATGTCTGTCAAATGTTAAAAGTGCAACTGCACCGGCAGAAATTGTAAGATCAGAAAATTTGTTGTCACCATGATCTTCCTGTGAGATTTCCCATAGATCAAAAAGTTAAACAAAAATTACGTTTGTTGCATTGAAAAAATATCAAAATCTAAATCCGAGGTTATCTCCGAATATAAATCTGTCATCTTTTCATCATATTCTTTGAAAATTTCGGTACTGACATTCTAGTCAAAAGACTTTTTTTCGAAGGCTTCGTAAATAGTGAACTCAGGATTTTTCCTGTTTATCTTCGCAATAAAGGCATTAGTATAGACCACCAGCTTAGCTTTGTTAAACTCGGATTATGTAATAGGTTCAGTAATGAGGTGTGTAATTACAGCGATACAGGCAGTTTTACCGCGCCTTCTCAATTGCGTCGGCACTGCGGACGCAATTGAGCTGGACTCACTACAAAACTTTGATAGGAATTAGCAATCAAGATAAACGGGAGTTTTATCTAGCTGAGTCAGAAAAGTATAGCTGGACAGCGCGGAAGTTAGAAAGACAAGTCAATAGTCAGCTTTTTGAGCGCTTGCTTTTAAGTAATGATGTCAAGAATGTATTAGCTGTAGCTAGAGAAGAGAAAGTGTTATCAGATGCCAAAGAGATCATAAAAGATCCGATGGTACTGGAGTTTTTGGGACTTAAAAGAGATGCCTCTTATTATGAAATCGAGCATGACCCAGAGCGACACACAGAGGTATGATTATAATGCATGCGAAGATTCCATCCCGTTTCCTTCGTCACGGGACAGGTTATGGCCTTTAAAAATCAAATTATAATCATATGAAAAATATATTTTTGCTCCTTGCACTAATGAGCTGTTTTGATTGCTTTTCTCAGGAAGCTGAAAAGACAGAAGAAGCTGCGATCAAAGCAGTGGTCAATCAATTTTTTGAATCCTTAGAAAAGCAGGATACCGTATTACTAAAGCAGGTCGCTTTTATGGAAGGGCAGATCTGGACAGTTAACAATACAGTAAGTCCATCCAGAAGCAGAATGAGGTTTTTCAAGGATGATCTGAAATCTTTTCTATCAAAGAATTCCTACCTCGAAAAGGCATATAGCATGGATGTGAAAATAAATGGCGGAATGGCTATGGCCTGGGTGCCGTATGAATTTAGACTGAACGGGGAGTTCTCTCACTGTGGTGTGGATGTCTTTACCCTGATCAAGCAAGATGAGGCCTGGAAGATTATCAATCTGTCCTATACGATTGATAAGGAAGGTTGTGATAAGTTAAGAACCACTGAAAAAGAAAGGGAAATTGATTGACAATGGTCTGCGCATTATGACCATTGATGGCCGTGAATATGATTTTGTGGTAGCTGATAGGAAGTCTTGGATGGAAAAATTGTCCGTAAAGTTAAACTGCAGTCCTTAGTCTTCTAACTCATACCATTCTATACCACTTAGTGGCATTCTTCTTCCTTGAGGTGGTGCTGGGGCATAGTTTGCTGCCAGATAATCCAAAATAATAGATTCGCTTTCACCTAATTCCCATAGCCCTTGCGTCTCCTGCATCCAAACAATCTTTGCGTGCCAACCTTCTCGGGTAAACCTGTTTTGAAGAATCAAGGCACTTGAGTGGCAATTGGTGCAGTTTGCTTTGACCAATTCCAGTCCTTCCCCTGCAAGGAGTCCAGTCGTGAGATCCTTGCCATCCACAAGTTGAATCGTGGAATCAGCTACAGTTTTTGAGATTACAAGGGATTCTTCTGTAGCATTTGAACTCATCTTGGCAGAGATGTTTGGCAGGAAGACCAATGAAAGTACAAGTCCCAAAAGCAGCATGAGTATGCCCAGAAGCCAAGCTACTGATTTTGTCAGCCCATTGAAAAGTTGGTGCTTTTTATGATTAGAATTACTCGGTTTATTGTCAGGGATATTGTTCATGGACTTCAGCTTACTTTTACCGCGATTCTATGACAGGCATTGTTTAAGTAGCCCTTAGGATTCCATCCCGGTATGACCATAGGCTGAGAGGTTCCCTGATTATCAGTGGCTTTTGCCCAGATCTCATAGTAGCCTGTCTGCGAAAAATCCAGAGCTATAGACCATTGCTGCCAAGCC
This sequence comes from Algoriphagus persicinus, assembly GCF_035156415.1. NCBI lineage: Bacteria > Pseudomonadati > Bacteroidota > Cytophagia > Cytophagales > Cyclobacteriaceae > Algoriphagus > Algoriphagus persicinus. Next base: position 121,844 of record NZ_JAYEEY010000014.1, on the reverse strand, counting down.
AGTCGATTTACCGGTTTTTTCAAGGTGCACCTTTTCCAAGTGGCTCCAAAATCTGTAGATACCTCCATATTACTCACTTCATGCTCTCCTGCCCAAGCATGGCCCTGAACGGTCAATTTTTTTGAAGTGCCAAACATCGCTCCTGATTTTGGGTAAGTAATGATCGATTTCACAGGCATGGACTCAATGATTTTCATATCCTCATCAGGCACTTGCTGGCCTGGTGCTACAGGGTATTTTGGAACCCGGTAGGAATCACCCATCATTTTCTCTCCATCATGTACTTTATTTCTAACGACTAGTTTGTGCAGCCACTTGCCGGAAACCGAAGCTGGCCAGCCTCCACAAACCAACCGAAGTGGGTAGCCATGTGCCAGCGGAATGTCTTTCCCGTTTAGCGCCCATGCCAGCAGTGTCTCATCCTGCATAGCTTTGGCAATAGGAGCGCCTCGGGAGATCACTACTTTGGCAGGATCACCATTGAGGTGCTTGTCTTTGCCGTAATAGCCCACATAAACCGCGTCGGCTTTGATTCCAACATCAGCCAAAACATCTTTCAGTCTTACGCCAGTCCATTCCGAACAGAAAACAGCTCCTTCCTCCCATTGATTTCCGGATGCTGGAGGGTAAAAACCCGCACGGCCATTTCCACCACATTCTAAAGTCAGTTGGTAGGTATAGGGCTTGAATTTCTTTTTGAGTTCATCCAAGCTGTAGGTTTTTTCCTTGACCACAGATTCTCCACCTATAGTAAGTGTCCAGTTGGCAGCATCCACATCCTCTGGAATCAGTCCATTATTTCTAATGAAAATGCTAGAGAATGGTGTAATCGGATCATTTAATAAATGTGGTGCAGGCTCGACGTTCCATGGTTTTTCATTTCGAATGATCATCCCTTCACTTTTCCCTTTCATTGGATCAAAATCCGCAGGTAGCGCAACAGGGATATATCCTTTGGGCATGGTGGCCGCATGGACTATATCCGCACCAAGAACCGCGGACATCACTGCTAAGGTGCTTTTCTGCAAAAATGCTCTTCTATCTTGGGTCATGCGGGAGTTTTTAAAGGCTGTTCACGTCAGTCTTTGACATGTTTGGAGTGGATTGAAAGTGGCAGAAAGTAAAATTAAAAATCTTAAGGACTAATGCCTTATAGTAGAATAACCTTTTATACAATTTATTGTGGGGTAATGCTGGAAGTTCAACCTAACCAATTCCAATCTCTGACGATACACGCCTGGCTCACTTAGCAGACTTTGATCGCCAACGAACAAAATCGTCCGATTGAATTTGTGATAAAACTGCATTTTGGGCGAAGGAGGGCTGTTTTACCAGTATTTTAATGGCATAGAAATTTGATGTCAATGTGCAGTGACTCAAATTATTTGACCTGGAATTGTAATTCACTTGCACTTATAACTGACACTATTCCAATGTGGAAAAACTATCTAAAAATCGCCATTCGTAATCTGACCAAAAACAAATTACACACAGGAATTAATTTGATTGGTCTTACGCTCGGCCTGGGAGTTAGCACGTTGATTTTCTTTTTTGTTCAGTTTGAAAGCAACTTTGATGATTTTCATAGTGAAAGTGATAAGATTTTTAGAATCGAACGCCACCAAGTCGAGGAAGGGGAGAGCTTCACTTCATTTTCCACACCGATAATCACAGCACCTACTTTTGCAAGTGAGTTTTCACAAGTGACACATACTACACGTATGATTAGTGGCTCCGCCCAGACGTATCTGGATGAGGAGACTACACAAAATCAAATCTACTTAATGGTAAGTCCGGATTTCCTTGAGATTTTCAGTTTTGAGTTGCTCCAAGGAAATAAAAATCAGGTTTTACAGGATAAGTTCAGTGTAGTGATCACTGAGGAGGTTGCCAAAAAGTACTTTGGCGAAGCCGATCCTATCGGGAAATCTATCCGGATTCTGATGGGGGACAACTATGAGGAATATCAGGTGACTGGTCTTCTGAAAGATCTTCCTGCCAATTCCAGTATTCAGTTTGAAGTACTGATGAATGATCAGAACCTTGATTATTCTATTGACGAATTCGGTCAAAACTCATGGTTTCAAGTACATGGTGATACCTATGTGAAATTAAACGATCCAAGTGCCACAGCATCCGTGGAAGCCGGAGTGGAAAGCATGATGAAGAATGTGCTAGGTGAAGAATACAAAAAAGGAGAGTATTTATTTACCCTTCAGCCTATAGCAGAAATGCACCTGACAGAGAATACGGATTCTGGAATGGTGGAATCCACCAGGCCATCCTTGCTTTGGATATTGGCAGGCATTGCATTTTTGATTCTATTGATTGCCTGTATCAATTTCACCACGATGGCGATAGGCAGGTCTGTCACCCGAGCCAAAGAAGTCGGGGTTCGCAAGACCATGGGAGCAGATTTTGGTCAGTTGGTTTTACAGTTTTTGACAGAAGCATTTTTGACCACGATATCGGCATTGGTTTTCGGATTGATCTTGGCAGAAGCCTTAATCCCTACCTTCAATGATTTGTTTGATAAGAAACTCGAACTCGTGTATGGTTCTTCACAAATTCTCATTTTAGTTGGTTTGGTGATTTTGATTACGGCAATGGCAGGTGCATATCCGGCTTTTTTCATGTCCAGCCTGAAGCCAATCAAAGTGCTGAAAGGAAATCTCTCTATACGATTTGGAAAGCAGGGACTTCGAAAGGGATTGGTAGCATTTCAGTTTTTCATTTCCTTCTTGTTGATTGCCTCTACCTTAATCATGGTGAATCAGATGGAGGTTATCAGGGATTATGACTTGGGTTTTGATCAAAATATGGTAATACTGGTCGATGTGCCGGATGTGCCAAGCACCAGCTTTGTAAAGTCTATAAATGCAAGCTTTACCCAGGCGGAAAAATACAGACAGGCATTGGCAGGTAGATCAGAAGTCCAGTCTGCGGGGATTACCATTGCAACCTATGGAGATGATGCATTTTGGGACGGCGGATTCCCGATGGAAGATGGCAAGCAGTTTAATTTTCGATTGAATTTCGTGGGTGGGGAATATGTGAAAACCCTTGGGCTGGAGCTGGCGCAAGGCCGTGATCTAAATGCCCAGCCTGGATCAGACAGCACTGCGGTTCTGATTAATGAGACTTTTGCCAAAGCAATGAACTGGGTTGATCCTCTTGGGGAGTTATTGCCAAGTAAGAGAATCGGTAACCATGAAATCGTGGGTGTGGTGAAGGATTTTAATCATAATTCCTTGTACAAGGAAATAGAGCCGGTGATTCTTGCTAAAAGTCCGGAGACCATATTTAGCGGTATCAACATGCTCATGATACATTCTTCCACCAATCCAAAAGTGATGGTGAAAGGTGTCGGGACTGACTTCGAATCTTTCAGAATGTTGCTGGAAAATGAATGGGAGCGTGTATTTCCCTTGGAGACGTTTAGCTTTAGTTTCTTGGATGAGACGGTACAAAAGCAATATATAGCCGATGATCGGCTTGGGAAAATGGTTTTAATGGCAGCCTGTATAGCGATTCTGATCGCAGCGATGGGACTATTTGCGATGGCAGCACTGAGTATAGCCGGGCGTACCAAAGAAATAGGAATCCGTAAAGTGCTCGGAGCTTCTAGCTGGAGCATTTCCTGGTTGTTCAACAAAGAGTTTCTGGTCATTACATTTATAGGTGTACTGGTGGCATTGCCACTGAGTCTATACTTTATGCAAAGATGGATTGAGCAGTTTGCTGTGAAAGAATGGCCTTCCTGGCTCAACTTTACCTTATTGGGATTTGCAGGAATAGCATTTACGATAGCAGTGGTTTCTGCCCAGTCTTTCAGGGCGACCCAGATGAATCCAGTGGATACGCTGAAGGATGAGTAATGCGATGTTGGATATTGGATTGCAGATGTCGGAGGGAAAACCACAATCTTCTTTTTAAAATTAAATGAAATGCTGAAAAACTATTTTAAGATACTCTGGAGAAAGTTGCTTTCTGATAAAGTCAATTCATTGATTCATATTGGTGGATTGGCGGTGGGAATATGTGCAGCGTTGATCATTTTGATTTATGTGAACTTTGAAAAAAGTTATGATGCTGATCTAAAATACAGTGATCAGTTATATCGGATAAATTTGACCTCCCTATCTAGTGATGGGTCGATAGAAAAAAGTGCCAGGACTTCTCCAGCTATGGGAGAAACTTTTGCCAAAGAAATTGCTTCGGTGGAGGACTTTAGTAGAGTGGTGATTTTAGGAGAGGTAATCGCTGGGTTTGAAGAGCAATTTGTCAGAGAGGAAAACATCTTTTTGACTGACCAACAATACTTTGAATTCTTTGATGTGGATTTGCTTAAAGGTGATTTTGATCAAATGAATGAACCTCTAAAGGCAATGCTTTCAAAATCAACAGCTGATAAGATATTTGGAGACATAAACGCAGTTGGAAAGACGTTGGAGATTAACAGTACCAATTTTGATGGAACTGTAGATTTTCAGGTAGTTGGGATTTATAATTCAACTCCCGCTAATCAGCATTTAAAACCAGAGATTCTTATTTCCTATGCCACGCTGCATCACTTTATCGGTAAGGAAATCGATCAATCTTTTGATTGGTTAAATCAATTTTCATTTCTGAAATTATCTCCTGGAGCTTCTATTTCAGAAACAGAACTGGCAATTAATGAAAGTCTTCAAACGCACTATGGAGAATCTTTGAAATCCAGTGAGTCAAATTGGGATTTGAGCTTGCAGCCGGTGCATGACATTCATACCAACTTTGCTATAACTGGAGAGTATGAAAAAGGAGTGGATGGAAACAAACTGAGTTATTTCCTTTGGATTGGAGCTTTTGTAATGTTGATGGTTTATCTGAATTCTATCAATATTTCCAATGCAAAAGCAATGACACGTGCAAGAGAAATTGGCATCAGGAAAGTTTTTGGCGGGGATAGAATACAAATATTTTTTCAGTTCATTTTTGAGAGCTTTCTGTTGAATCTTTTTGCTAGTGTAGTTGCCTCTTTATTGGTTCTAAGTTGCGGTGATTTGTTAAACTCCATATTAAATTTAGGCTTACCTGAGTCAATTTTCCAATTTAAATCCTTCTCCAATTATGTATTAGCATTTTGGGTATTTGGGACGCTACTTTCAGGAATTTATCCAGCTGTAATTCTGGCTTCATTTTCTCCTGCAGGAGCATTAAAAGGTACCTTAAAGTTTAAACTTAAATCAGCATTTGCCAGACCTTTGCTTGTCACTCAATTGGTTTTTTGTCTCGTGATTATTGCAGGGGTGTTAACTGTTTATAAGCAGCTTAATTTTATGCGAGATCAGAATTTGGGTCTTAACCTAGAAGACAAGTTGGTGTTTCGTTCTCCCATGCTGTTCGTGGATGGCAGTGGGAATTATCAAGAGCAAATCCAAAACTCTATTGGCTCCCTGAACTCTGTAAAAAACATTGGTGCTACTAATGAGATTCCTGGAAATGAAGTTTACTGGAGGTCTGATGAATATCATGTAGAAGGAAAGGAGAAAAATGGGGTCATGTACACTTCCTTGAGTGTTGGAGAAGGATATTTTGATGTTTTTGGTATTAAGATGCTGGCAGGAAGAGCATTCAACTTGGCTCTAGAACAAGGATCTGAAGCTATTATTAATAGAAAGGCACTTACAACGCTAGGATTTCAAAATCCTGAGGAAGCTATTGGTAAGCAATTGGAATCACGAAATGCGAAGATTCCAATTGTAGCGGTGGTTGATGATTACCGCCAACAGGGAGTTAATGTGGAAATTGATCCTATGGTTTTAAATTATTCACCCCAGGATCTGAATTATTATGTTGTGGATATAACAGGCTCCGATCCAGCAAGTACGCTGAAGGAAATAGAACGTATTTTCAAAAAGTCCTATATAAGTTCTCCTTTCGAATACTACTTTCTGGATGAGCATTTCGATAAACAGTATAAAAGTGAGCAGCAGTTTGTTCAATTATTTGGAATGGCCTCACTGGTTGCAGTATTAATTGCCGTGATGGGGATTTTGGGTGTGACTAATCAATTGATTATTCAGAGGAATAAGGAATTGAGTATTCGGAAAATCCTGGGCGCCACTCCGTTTCAACTATTGAATTTGATTTCCGGGGAATACCTTGTTTGGTTGAGTATCTGCTTTGTAGCGGGGATTCCATTTTCATATTATATCCTTTCGGGATGGCTGGAAGGTTTTCAAGTTCAAGTTTCTCTTGGGTTATGGTTTTTCTTATTACCGGCAATGACGATACTTCTTATGTTTTTGATTGCAACTTGCTATCAGACGGCTAAAGCAGTTTTTGTCAACCCAGCAGATATATTAAATGATGAATGATATGATTTCGGATAGGGGATTTCGGGTGTTGTCACTGCGGAGCCTGTCATTCCGAGCGGAGAAGAGGACAATAATGCAAAACGGCTTCAACTTCGCTCAGCCTGACAAACTTTAACCCATTGTAAAAACATTAATTAGTACTTCAAGTTAGAACTCATCGGTGATCCTTAAACCCGGACTATGCATTAGGATTCGTAACGAGGGTTCAAACTGCAAGAAAATCAGTCACTTTGGAGATCGAGTCGTAGCACCGCTACGGTGAGAGCGAAAAGTGAAGCATAGCGACTGATTTTGAAGCGGTTTGAAGCCGTAGTAGATTTGCTAATGCATAATGCGGGTTAAAACTTTCTAACTTTTAAACATTACAGCCACATGCTGAAAAACTACTTTAAAATCGCCTTTAGAAATCTAAGACGTAATAAGTTGAGGACAAGTATCCATATTCTGGGTTTGTCCATAGGAATTGCGATCTGCTTTTTGATCTTCAATGTGGTGTCACATTCTTATAGCTTTGACCAATTCCATCCGGATAAGGAGAGAATTTACCGCATAAACACAGTGACAGATTGGGGCGATGGAGGAATATTTCCTAATTCAGGGACTCCGGGACCACTCGGTGAGATAATCGAAGTGGAAGTGTCTGGGATAGAAGAAAAAGGCAGGCTTTATACGATGTATCAGGCCTTAGTCACCTTGCCTTCTTCAGATAAAGTATTTGGAAGATCTGACAAGGTCACTTTTGCAGATCCTGGATTTTTTAAAATTTTCCCCAGAGAATGGCTTGCGGGCAATCCACACACAGCTTTGGATGATCCAAGTTCGCTTGTGATTTCTGAAAGCAGCATGCATAAGTACTTCCCAGGATCGGAACCTTCGGATGTCTTGGGCAAAGAAATGATGTATGTGGATGCAGACTCTATTTATGCGAAGATTTCTGGAGTGGTAAAAGATTACACTGAGAACACGGACTTTATCTTCACGGATTTTATCTCTTTTAGTACGATTGCCACTCAAGAAAAAAAGGAATGGTATGGTCTACACATGTGGACAAATGTCAATTCGAGCTCTCAACTTTTTATAAAAGTTTCTCCCGGCAGGGACAGGGCAAGCATTGATGAGTCCTTTGGTTCGCTAGTAGAAAAAAACTACGATAAAGGGGAAGATAGTAAAACAAGCTTTTTCGTAGAGCCACTTGCGGACATGCACTTTTCACCAAATTATGCTGATGATTCGGTTTCCAAAGTCTTTCTCAATGGGCTGGTTTACATTGGTTTGATTATACTTGTTTTAGCATGTTTAAACTTTGTAAACCTGGAAACTGCTCAGGCCTTTAGCAGAGCTAAAGAAGTTGGTATTAGAAAGACAATTGGAGGTACAAGGGCGCAATTGATCTCTCAGTTTTTGGCAGAGACTTTTTTACTGGTACTATTCAGCACTCTTTTAGCTATGGGCTTGGTAGAGATAATACGAACACTTTTCTCCAGCTACCTGCCTGCAAACTTTAAGATCGAGCATTTCTCTGGCTTTAATCTCATTTTTTACTTGGCTTTTCCGATCCTTGTCGCGTTGATTACGGGAATATATCCCTCGCTTGTACTCTCAGGATATCATCCTCAGCGTGCGCTCAAGGGCGAGTTATCAGTTAGGAGGGGCTTTTCTTTTGGAGGGTTTCTTCGCAAAAACTTGACAGTTCTTCAGTTCAGTTCTTCCATTGCATTCATTATTTTGGTTTTGGTCTTAAACTACCAGCTGAAATTTGTGACTAGTCAGCCACTGGGGTTTGATAAGGAAGCGGTGCTTTACAGTTATCTTCCTTTTATGTCGGATCCGGACAAAATGCTCCAGCTTCAGGATAGACTGAATCAGGAAACGATGGTAAAAGGAGCCAGCCTAAGCGGGAGTTTGGTCTCGTCCACTAGTTTGTGGACTTCGGGGGCTTATGTGCCAGAGGACACCACTGAGAAGCATATTTCTATACAGGTGATGAATGTGGATTCTGCATTTGTGCGGGTAAATGGCATTCCCCTGCTAGCAGGCTCAGATGGAATAGATCGAGAGGAAGAAATATTGGTTAATGCCCAATTTGTGAAAGAAGCTGGTTTCGCAAGTGCCGAAGAAGCGGTAGGTGCCGAAATCAGATATAGTGAACGACAAGTGAGAATCATTGGGGTGACTGCGGATTTTCATTCGCGGACACTCAGAGAGGGGATTCGTCCATTGCTTTTCACGTATAACCCTGAATATTTCCAGACAGTGAATGTTAAACTTAATTCCGATCAAAACCTGGCTGAAGCAAAACAGCGGTTGGAGCAGATTTATCTAAGCGTTTATCCATACGAGTCGGCATCTTTTAGCTTTTTGGATAGCCAGATAGCGCGATTCTATCAGGAAGACGTCAAAATCAAAAATGTGTTAGGTTTTGCCTGTGGCTTGGCGATATTGATTTCCTGCCTGGGCTTGTTTGGTCTGTCCAGTTTCACGATAGCCCAGCGTACCAAAGAGATCAGCATCAGAAAAGTCTTGGGAGCAACACTACAGCAGATTCTTTTTCTGATCTCCAAAGAATATATGATTTTGGTGGGCCTATCCTTTCTGATCGCGATATTTCCTGCCTTTTATTTCCTCAATAACTGGCTAAATAGCTTCAATACGAGAGTGGATATGCCTTATTTGATATTTGCAGCAGCAGGTTTGGGAGTAATGGTGATTTGTCTGCTTATCGTAGGAATTCATTCCTATGTGGCTTCGCAGACCAATCCTGCAAAGGTGCTGAAGAGTGAGTAGGGTAATTTGAGATTTCGGGAATCATTCTAGAAATCCCCCTAGCCCCCTTAAGAAGGGGGAATAGCCTCGATGGAACTTCTATCATTAATCTTAATATTGATCACTTTTAAAATTTAGGTCTGAGGTATCGTTTGATGCAACTCTCCCTTTACAAAGGGGGCGAGGGGGATTTGTTATTTAAAATCACTCCTACTAATTCCATTTTTATCTTCCCAATCATCAATGTAAAAATTTAGCTCATTTAGAACGTAGCTCATATTTTTATTGATATCCAAATCTAAAAACCTCAAGAAATTCAGTCCAAGGTTTTCTAATAGTAGTTGACGTTTTTGATCCGTTGATTATTGCTGCAATTCACCCATACGTGCAATAGAGCGGATACAGATATAATTGAACAAGTGAAGATTAAACTACTTCCAGGCTTCTTTTAGATTTTCTATAAATATAATTTGGGTAAATAGCTCGCTTCGCAAAACGGTTTAGCTTATCGCTATTGATCATTTTATGATAGACTTGCGGGGTCACGCCAAAGTATTCGTAAGTAGATCCATCAAGAAATGTGATTTCCAGTACTAGGCCTTTGTGGTGATAATCTGCAATCCCAGCATTGTTAATCGTTTCAGTGTAGGCCTCTAAATTAGCCTCCAAGGTTTCTGGTGCTATACTTACCAAAAAATGGTACCCATCAATAATCCTTCTGCTTTGTATATCAGCTTCTACCTGTAAAGGGTCTCCACTTAGAAATTTGTCAGGATGCCACTCCTTTACTAAATCGCGGTATTTCTTTTTCAAGGTCTTCAAATCGATTTCCTTTTCAACTCCAAAGAGTTTCTTGTATTCATTGATGCGCTTCATGTAGAATTTTATTTGCGGGCGCAAAGGTATGCCTTAATTTGACGGTTATTACTATTGGGTCTTTGCTTTGTGTGGACGAAACTTGCTTGGCTCTGGAATAGCCTATCCCGATAAATGGGATTCCCCAGAGCGTTAAGACCTACTTCAGAATGAATTTGTATTGATCGTGTTTATGAATACTTCGTCTTTCGCCTGTTGGAATGGCTCTCTTTTTGGTCTATAGTAACTAGTAAAAGCGAACACAATGTATAAACATGCTAGCAGTGGCTCAGCATTTAAATAAGGCTTGGTGCTTATATCACAATTTAGGTCAGCCTGAAGCAGATAAAATGCTAAAAAATTGCCGCCTTTTGATAGATGAATTCCTCTATCAATTAAATCTCAGTTTACGGTAATTTGGCTTTAACTGAGACTTAATAGGCTTTTAATCAGTATTTTGACGTTAAATCATAAAATGATATAAAACAATCTGGATTTTTAGAATCAATAGCAGTGACGGATATGAATGTTCCTGAATTACCACTAGATTATATTTTAGTTGATACATAAATGAAAAAAACCAGTAAATCCGAAAAACAGGATAAAATTACCCAGGTAGTGGTTGTAGGTACTTCTGCCGGGGGGCTGAGTGCATTGAAAAAACTTATAAGCCAACTGCCCAAAGATTTTCCTTTGCCGGTATTGGTTGTCCGACATATTTCTCCTGACGCTACGGGAAATGTACTATTGGACGAGCTCAATAAGCTAAATACCTTAAAATGTCAGCACGCTAAAAGTGGCAATAGCCTGAAGCCTGGATATGTGTACCTAGCGCCATCAGATCATCACCTGTTGATTGGGGAAAACGGGAAAATGCTGGTGACCAAAGGAGCCCACGAAAACAGGTCGCGTCCTGCTATTGATCCGCTATTCCGATCAGCTGCGGTCGCGTTTGGGACTGGTGTTATCGGGATATTGCTGACTGGTTATCTTGATGATGGAACAGCCGGAATGCATGCTATTAAAAAGTGTGGAGGAACCTGTATTGTACAGGATCCTGACGAAGCCGAGTATCCTGATATGCCAAGAAACGCCCTAAATAACGTAAAAGTAGATTACAGCCTGCCTATAGCTGAAATGGGGACCCTTCTTCACAAGATTATTCCACTGAAATTAGAAAAACACAAATCTATTCCGGAAGATGTTTTAATAGAAGCTAAAATTGCAGAACGTGTGTTAAGCGATTTGTCTTCAGTAAATAAACTGGGTGATCAGGTTCCTTTTAACTGTCCGGGTTGCGGTGGGGTATTGTGGAAAGTGGGAAAAGATAGCAACCTACGGTATCGTTGCCATACCGGACATGCCTATACGGCAGCTTTCCTCTTAGCTGAACAGACTAACAAGATTGAAGAAACTATGTGGACTGCACTTCGGATGTTTGAGGAGCATAAAAACCTACTGACTGAAATTGCAAGAGGAGAAAAAGGTGCTGGTTCTCGTTCAGCTCTTGAAAGGGCACAAACGTCCCAGGTTCATATAGATAGAATTAGAGCAATTTTGAAATCAGCTGATAATGCTAGTGGGGATGATATTCCTTCCTGATAAGAATTTAGGCCTAAATAATTTTGCAAAATCCAGGACTGGTGGTGCCAGCTTACACTACTTTTATTTGACTGTTAGCGGCCATTGTGTAGGATCGAACTCGATACAACGAATAAATTCAATAGTATGGCAACAAATAAGACAACATATACATAAGAAAACTTTCAGACATCAACATTTCTACATTAGAGGAACTCAGCAAAGAAGCAATTATACATGTGAATGAGCATCATCAATGTGGGTAAGTATGTAAACGTCCGCCAGTCGGGTAGGTAAATCTACTGTACATGATCTTCTCGATTCATACTGCCTGTTTCACTAGTTTCGGGAGCTCCTATTACGAAATTAACTCGTCTTACAATACTCCTCATTCCTAAAATGAAGAGCTAGTTATTTTTTCCTTCAGCCCCGTTTTTTTAGAAGTATAGGGATATGATTAACTGCATCCTGAACTTGGGTAAACAGCATACACCGAGATTATTGCCGAATTCAAAAAACATGACTTCAAAGTCAAAAGCGAGTTAAGAAGAGGAAATGTACTGCTAGATAGTACGCTATCTGCATACTAAACTAAATTGTCAGCTTACTTGCCTGTGGAATTGAGCCAAGAAAAATCACCACAATTGGCACCAATGTTGGATACTTTTTTCACTACATTCCTACGCTGGCAATTAAGCCAGATATGAATATTGTGTTTGTAGCTAGTTTTCGTGATAGCGGCTTTCAGGATATTCCTGAAATCAATGTTTGTGAAATACTTACCATTTATGAAAGTCTAACCCATTAGGAGTCTTTGCATTGAACAAAAAACAAACCTCCAGCTGCGAGATCAAATTGAATACGGGAATGGGACACGGATTTTTGTTCAAGCCCTTAAAAGAATGGATGGATCTGGCCTTAGACGCTAATAACATAACGACTAAAATAAATCAAATGGGAAATACACAAAACAAACCGAAAATTAAGAGAAACACATATATACCAACTGCTGAGTTCTATAGCCAAATAATTGACAGTCTACAAGATTACTCAATATTTACAATAGATAATGATTTCAACATAAACAGCTGGAGTTCTGGCTCTGAAAAAATATTTGGTTATAAGACGGAGGAAGTTATTGGAAAACCTTTCGATATAATATTCACTGAGGAGGATTTAGAAAATGGTATTCAGAAAAATGAAATTGAAACAGCTTTAAAGGAAGGCAGAGCAACAGATAATAGATGGCACATTGCTAAAGACAAGAGCTTGTTTTATGCTTATGGGGTAGTTTTTCCTCTTATTGGTTTAGATGGAGCTAAGTTGGGCTTTGTTAAAATTCTGCGTGACTTGACCGAAAGGAAAAAATTGGAGGATTCCATAAAAAAATACATCAAAGATTTGGAAGGTCTTAACAGTCATAAAGAGAGTGTTCTTGCAATACTATCGCACGATTTAAGAACCCCTCTCGCAAATATTATTCAAACTGCTGATTATTTAAAAACATATTATCATCAAATGAAGCCTGATGAAGTTCAGGAAATGATTAATATACTTTATAAATCAACGACGGATGAATTAGAGATGTTAGATTATTTAGTGGAATGGGCAAGAATAAAATACGCCTCAGACGTCTTTTCCCCGACAAAACTAAAATTAGCCGAGTACATTAAAAAGGTCTTTGAAAGTTTAAAAGAAACTGCTTCAATAAACACAATAGTGCTTCATCAAGAAATTGAAGCGGATGCTTCTGTATTTGCAGATGGGAAAATGTTAGTTTCCATCATTCAAAACATCGTTTCAAATGCGATAACTCATACAGAAAAAGGAGGAAAAATTGCGATTTCATCAAAAATTAAAGATGATAAGATTATAGTTCAAGTCAAGGACACTGGTGTTGGAATGTCCAAAAAAATATTAGATAACCTTTTTAAACCTAATATGAAAGCAATTGCTGAAGCAAAAAAGAAAAATAAAGGGGCTGGAATTGGGTTATTATTGGTGAAAGGATTTTTAGAAAAAAATGGTGGTGAAATATGGGTAGAAAGTGTTGTAGGTGAGGGTTCCTCTTTTTATTTTACATTACCCATCGAGAAATCTATACATAAAAATGAAAGTTCAGACGAAATTATGTTTGATGAAAGTCCATAATATAGCTTGTTTGGTCTCTTTCCCTTAACTATACCAAATAAGCTGGATATTCTATTTAAGAGGACTTTCAAATAACGAATTTTTATGGAGGAGAGGTGTTGCGTTTCTTGACGAGGAGGACACTGAAGCACACTAAGCATCCCCTTGAAATCAAACAGCGCATATACTGGAGAATATTTATTCAACTCTACAGTTAATGAGCAATACCTGTCCTCACCCTGTGAACGTTGAGCTAGGAGAGAATTTTAAACCTGCCAACTTTCAATCAATAACTAATACGCAACACCTAAAATCAACTCCTTCCTCCAAAGATCGCCGAGCCTATCCTTACTATCGTACTTCCTTCTTCCTGAGCGATTTGATAATCTCCACTCATTCCCATTGAAATATCTTTCAGTTGGACGAATTCTGGAAGTTGACGACTTCTCAGTTCTTCAAGAAGTGTTTTCAATCCTCTGAATTCCTTTCTAACTTGGTTCTTGTTTTCAGAGAATGTAGCCATTCCCATTACCCCTTGAATACTGACATGACTGAGGTTTACAAAGTCAGGATTAGAGAGCATTTCATCTAATTCTTCCTTGTCAAAACCAAACTTGGTTTCTTCTTCAGCGATGTGAATCTGAAGCAAAACATTAATCTTTCTATCGATTTTTTTGCCTTGCTTATTGATCTCCCGAAGAAGCTTAAAGGAATCCACTCCATGAATTAGGTACACGAAAGGTGCAATGTATTTCACCTTGTTGCTTTGCAGGTGACCGATCATATGCCAGTTGACATCCTCGGGCATCTCAGGTTGTTTTGCCTGAAGTTCCTGCACTTTATTCTCTCCAAAATCTCGGATTCCAGCAGAATAGGCGACTTTAAGATCTTCCAGGGGCTTAGTTTTGCTCACTGCTACTAGCTGACATTCTTGATTTATGAATGTTTTTTTTACTGCTTCAAGGTTGGCTTTGATGTTCATTTTCTATTTTTATGCGTTACTTTTTTCTAAAAGGCCCAAAACAAAGATATGGCGATCATTAGTACTTTGCTAAAAAAAGGCATTCGCCTGAGAGAGAGTCTAGAACAAGAGTACTCTCATCCATTAGAACTCCAACGTCAGGAATTGAAGAAATTGCTGATTCAAGCAGTTGACACAGAAATTGGCCAGAAATATGATTTTCCTAAAATCTTGAAAGGTTTCCGATGGGGCGAGAATGAGTTTTATGAGCGATATAAATCCCAAGTACCTATCTACGATTACAACCACATTCATGAGGAGTGGTGGTACAAACTACTGGAAGGTAAATCAAATGTAACTTGGCCGGGTCTAGTGAGGTATTTTGCGCTGAGTAGTGGGACATCCGGCGCTACTTCCAAATTCATTCCCATCACCACGGACATGGTGAAAGCCATTCGTAAAACAGGCGTTCGACAAATTCTGTCTCTTTCTAAATATGACCTTCCAGTTTCACTTTTAAGAAGAGGGATTTTAATGTTAGGGGGAAGTACCGATTTAGAGTTTAATGGTATTTATTTCTCTGGAGATCTCAGTGGGATTACTACCGGACAATTGCCTATCTGGTTTCAACGCTTTTATAAGCCTGGCAAAAAGATATCGCGAAGCAAAAACTGGGGAGACAAACTGGATCAGATCGTGGAGAAATCAAAGTCCTGGGATATAGGGATTATCGTGGGCGTACCGGCATGGCTACAGATCTTAATCGAAAAAATCATAGAGAGGTATCAGGTAGATAATATCCATGAAATCTGGCCTAACCTCCAGATTTTCGTACATGGTGGAGTTTCTTTTGAGCCATATAAAAAGGGTTTTGAAAAACTATTGGGCAAGCCCTTATTGTATTTGGAGACCTATTTAGCCTCAGAGGGATTTTTGGCCTTTCAGGCACTGCCCAATCGTAAATCCATGCGTTTGGTTCTCAACAATGGTATTTTTCATGAGTTTGTACCTTTCAATGAGGAGAATTTTGATGAGGAGGGAAATATCAAACCGCATGCAAATACCTTAAAAATAGATGAAATAGAGGAGGGTAAGGATTATGCCCTACTGATCAGTACTTGCGCTGGAGCTTGGCGATATTTGATTGGTGACGTGGTTCGATTTGTGTCCAAGGAAGAATCAGAAATAGTTATATCCGGCAGGACAAAGCATTTTTTGAGTCTTTGTGGGGAGCACCTCTCCGTGGACAATATGAACAAGGCCATTGAACTGACCGCTGAAGAGCATGATATGAATATCTGTGAATTTACTTTGATGGGAGTTCCTCATGGAAGTCTGTTTGCACATCATTGGTTTATAGGTTCGGATTCCACCGTTAAAAAAAATACCATTAAAAAGACTTTAGATAAACATCTTAAAACACTTAATGATGACTATGCTGTGGAGAGAAATCATGCTTTGAAGCAAGTACTAGTTACTGTTTTGCCTTCCTCTTTATTTTATTCTTGGCTAAAAGAACAAGGCAAAGAGGGAGGGCAGTACAAGTTTCCTAGGGTGCTCAAGGGAGATAAAGCCGCGAGTTGGCAGCAATTTCTACTCAAAAATGCGATTGAGTTGTGAGCCAAGTACTGCTGGAAGGGATCAGCATGGGGCTGCTTCTGTCTGCGATGATCGGACCTGTGTTTTTCACTTTAATCCAAAGTAGTCTAGAAAAAGGATTTCTCCATGCTGCCATGGTAGCTGTGGGAATCCTGACTAGTGATACACTCTATGTGTTACTTACTTTTTTCGGCATTAAGTTTTTGGCAAAGGCTACTTATTTTGAATCTGCTTTAGGCTTAGTAGGCGGAGCGATTTTGATTGGTTTTGGACTCAGTTATTTCTTGAAAAGACGAACAGCTAAACCTGATGCAAACCTAGAGGAGGAACGCCGGGCAAAGAAGCGGAGTGCTTTTCTGAAAGGATTTAGTATCAATGGAATCAATCCGTTTGTGCTGCTTTTCTGGATTTCAATTGCCAGCCTAGTGCACGTGAAGGCGTCTATCGACTCATTGGACGTGTGGCTTTATTATACTGGAATCCTTTTGACGGTTTTCTCTATAGACCTGACTAAAGCCTTTATAGCAAAGCAATTGTCCCAATTTGTCACTCCCGGATTTATGTTTTGGTTAAATAAAACAGTAGGCCTGGCAATGATAGGTTTTGGTTTTCGCCTGATATGGTTTGCTTTGGGGTAACTTTTTAACCGCAGTGGGCACAGAGGTTTTCGCTGATTGCACAGGTAGGTAGCTGTTGCCAATCGTTTGACACGCAGGGGGTATTTGGGATGCAAGTCATTGGGTAGCTCTAAAAACAATTTACCTTACAAGTGAGTTAAAATTTCACCTGCCTTGTCAGTTTCTAAATTGTCAGACAAATGGACAAACGAAGGCATTTCACCAAATGAATCTTTATTGGAACTCGGTGAATTTGCTTATTGCCAGATTTAGCCCAGATTAGTCCGCCAAATATTTTACTACAGGAGTGTAATCCATACCAAATGCTTCTGCTACTGCCTGATACACAATGTCACCATTGATAATATTCAAACCCGGTACTAGATCCGGATTATCCTGAGCAGCTTTTTTCCAGCCTTTATCCGCCAATTGCATAGCATAAGGAAGAGTAGCATTAGTCAAAGCTAGCGTAGAAGTATAAGGTACAGCACCTGGCATGTTGGCTACGCAATAATGAACCACTTCATCGATTACAAAAGTAGGTTCTTGATGGGTGGTAGGCTTACAAGTTTCGATACAACCGCCCTGATCTACAGCCACGTCCACTAGTACAGTGCCCGGGAGCATTTCTTTCAGCATATCGCGAGTGATCAAATGAGGGGCTTTAGCTCCTGGAATCAATACTGCACCAATAATCAAGTCATGATTCTGAATCAATTTTCTAATGTTATATTCATTAGACATCATGGTATTCACGTTTGCAGGCATCACATCAGCCAAATAGCGCAACCGTGGTAGATTGACATCCATGATAGTGACATCTGCACCTAGACCTGCAGCCATCCATGCAGCTTGAGTGCCTACGATACCACCTCCAAGAATCAAAACTTTAGCAGGAAGTACGCCTGGTACTCCTCCGAGAAGAATACCTCTTCCTCCGAGTGGTTTCTCTAGATAGTTAGCGCCTTTCTGTACGGCCATTCTACCTGCAACTTCAGACATTGGAACTAAAAGGGGAAGGCTTCTATCAGCTTTCTCTACAGTTTCGTAAGCAAGACATACAGACTTACTTGCTACCATAGCTTTAGTCAAAGGCTCGTAGGAAGCAAAGTGGAAATAGGTGAACAACAATTGATCTTCTTTGATCAGCATGTATTCAGCTTCGATAGGTTCTTTCACCTTCATAATCATCTCAGCGATTTCATAAGTCGCTTCGATAGTAGGGAGAATAGTAGCTCCTGCTTCGGCATAGTCAACATCCAGGAATCCACTCCCTTCGCCAGCTGTGTGCTGAACGTAAACAGAATGACCTTTTTTCACTAATTCTTTTGCACCGGCAGGGGTAAGGGCTACACGGTTCTCGTTGTTTTTAATTTCCTTCGGAACACCTATAATCATGACTTAACTAATTGGATTTAAATTAATTCGCACACAAATATAATAAGCGCAAGGCTATCAATTTGCAAGATTAAGAATAGTATTTGGTATGCTTTCGATAATAGCTTATTTTCGGAATTATATTTTGATATATTCTATAATCGTTCAGTAAATTTTAAAAAATTACTTTTAAGCATTGATAATTTTGACTTTGCTTTTTTGCTAAATGCTTGGTTTCTAGTGCACAGAGTTTTTGTTTTTCCTGCTTCTATTATTAGATATTAGTTAAATTTCAAAATTTTATTCCGTTTTAGTTTGATAATAACATGGCTTTCGAAATTTTTAATTGAAAATTAATAATACTGAAATTTGCATAGAAATTTGATTTGGCTATTTTTGAATGATAGATATGATGAACCAATCAAAACCCAAATAACTTTAGTAAATTAACCTTTATGTCAGAAGTTCAATCAGTTCCAAAAAACCTGAATTCTCCGAATCTCTCTAAAGAAGCAATACTTGAAGACTTCCGAGTCGCTATGATTAGTAGGCATGCATCTTTAGTTGGTCGGAAAGAGGTATTTATGGGAAAGGCGAAGTTCGGAATTTTTGGGGATGGTAAGGAAATTGCCCAAATAGCGATGGCAAGAGCCTTCCAGCTTGGAGATTTTCGCTCAGGTTATTATAGAGACCAGACATTTATGCTGGCAATTGGTGAGTTGACAATACAACAATATTTTTCTCAACTATACGCACATGCCAACGTAGAGGCAGAGCCTGCCAGTGCGGGACGTCTGATGAATGGCCACTTTGCTACGCGATCTCTCCATGAGGATGGAAGCTGGAAGGATTTGACCAAATTGTATAATTCTGCAGCAGATATTTCACCCACAGCCGCTCAAATGCCTAAACTTCTTGGGCTGGCATATGCTTCAAAGTTATTTAGAGAAAATAAAGGATTGAAGGAGTTGAAGAACTTTTCTGTCAATGGAAATGAAGTGGCCTGGGGTACCATCGGAAATGCATCTACCTCTGAGGGAATGTTTTTTGAGACTATCAATGCTGCCGGCGTAATGCAAGTTCCTATGGTAATTTCCATTTGGGATGACGGGTACGGTATTTCTGTGACAAATGAGTTCCATACTACAAAAGGCAGTATTTCTGAGGCATTAGCTGGATTTGAACGTACAGATTCGCAGAAAGGAATTGAAATTATCCGAGTGAATGGATGGGATTATGAGGGGTTGCTAAATGCCTATGTGGAAGCTGGCGAGTTGGCAAGAACCTATCATATTCCAGTAATGATTCACGTGCTGGAGATGACTCAGCCACAAGGACATTCCACTTCAGGTTCGCATGAGCGATATAAAGATGCAAAGCGACTTCAGTGGGAGAAAGATTGGGATTGTATTTCCAAATTCAGAGAATATATTTTGAGCAATAAAATTGCCAATGCAGATAAATTAGACAAAATAGAAGCTGAAGCCCAAGCTCTGGTAAAGCAAGAAAAGGAAGCTGCTTGGGCCAAGTTTTCCAGCGAAATAAAAAATGAATTGGTTGAAGCTGTCACGCTACTTAGAGCAGCTGCTCTGCAAAGTACCAGAAAAGTTCTCATCAATCAGCTCGCTGAGGAGCTTTCTAAGACAATTAATCCAATACGAAAAGATGTCGTGGTAGCAGTGCGGAAAGCGCTAGTGATATTAAGATTGGATACTCCTGCTGTGAAGGCAGAATTGAAAGCCTGGTATGCGAAGCAGTCGGATTTGAATTTCGATAGGTATAACAGCCACCTCTATAGCCAATCGGAATGGAGTGTATTGAATGTGCTGGAAGTTCCTGCTATGTTCAATCAAAAGGCTCCTTTGGTTGATGGGAGGGAAATTCTACAGGCTTATTTTGATATCACCCTAGCCAGAGATCCTCGCTTTTTTACGTTTGGTGAGGATGTAGGTAAAATTGGTGACGTGAATCAGGCTTTTGCAGGTTTGCAGGCAAAGCATGGTGAGCTGCGGGTTTCAGATACTGGGATACGGGAATGTACGATTATAGGTCAGGGGATAGGTACTGCTTTGAGAGGTTTACGACCGCTGGCAGAGATTCAGTACCTAGATTATTTGCTTTATGGACTTCAGATGCTAGCAGATGATGTGGCCTGTCTTCACTATCGTACCAAAGGAGGTCAAAAAGCTCCGATGATTGTTCGTACCCGTGGCCATAGATTGGAAGGTGTATGGCATTCTGGTTCTCCTATGGGTATGATTCTTTCTACGTTGCGTGGGATGGTCGTGTGCGTGCCTAGAGATATGACGCAGGCAGCTGGAATGTACAATGCGCTGTTGAAATCTGATGAGCCTGCCATTGTCATTGAATGCCTGAATGGCTATAGACTAAAGGAGAAAATGCCTCTGAACCTAGGGGAATATACAGTTCCATTGGGCAAGCCGGAAGTGCTTAGAGACGGTTCTGATGTGACTCTAGTGACTTATGGTTCTATGTGTAGAATTGTGATGGAAGCAGCATGTGAACTCGCAGAAATGGGTATAGAAATAGAAGTGCTGGATGTGCAAACTCTATTGCCATTTGATGTCCATGGGATCATAGGAGAATCCATCAAGAAAACTAATCGAGTGATTTTTGCTGATGAGGATGTACCTGGTGCAGGATCGTCTTTTATGTTACAACAAGTAATTGAGGGGCAAGAAGTGTTTCGATACTTAGATTCTGAACCCCTAACTATTACAGCTAAAGCACATAGGCCGGCATATTCTTCCGATGGAGATTATTTCTCCAAACCAAGTGTGGAAGATGTAGTGGAGAAAGTATATGCGATGATGAGTGAGGTAAATCCTAAAAAATTCCCTACGATATAAGCGGAATTTCCATTCAGTAATCAGATGATATATGCGTCAATGTGAGAGGGTAAGGGGTTCGCCTACTTACACGCAGGGTATTATATCCTTATCCTTGGATGTCTGCCGTACCTCGATGATTTTGACAGGCAGAACAACTATGACAGTAATCTTCAAGTTAATTATTTACCTGTCTCCATGCTATCAAGCTTGGCTTACTGGGAGGATCTACACAGCCTAATTAACTTATTAAATAGCCCCATATTCTGAAGACCAATTTGAGCAAGTGCGAAATAGTCTGCTTGAAACCTATTACATAATCCGGGTTTAACGTTGTGCCTGCCGGGACGAGAGCAGGCTTCAAACTTCGGTGCAGTTCTTGGTAGAATCCATCCTCAATTCCCTATACTTAAGCTTCTACACCTAAATCCAGCTGTCTGCACTGATGGAAACAATAGTGAACAACTTTAATACCCTATCTTTGCAATCCCCTTTTTAAGGATAACTACCTTACAATGAAAAAAGAATTCAACTTACAATTGAGCCCTCAGGAGGCATATGACCCTATCGCTTTTCAGGAAATAGTACGCAAGAAAGCTGGCCTTCCAGCAGATTCAAATGAGGCGATTGCCAGGCAAGTAAAACGTTCAATTGATGCTAGAGGCAGAAACGTAAAGGTGAATATTCAGGCTGAACTTTTTATCAAAGAAACTCCTCCAGCATTGCTTGATCACAAGCCGGAATACAAAAATGTAAGTAACGAAGACCCCATTATTATTGTAGGTGCTGGACCAGCTGGACTTTTTGCAGCACTTCGTGCAATAGAGCTTGGAGTAAAGCCAATTGTGATTGAGCGGGGAAAGGATGTTAAATCAAGGCGTAGAGATCTTGCGGCAATCAATAAAGAGCATATCGTAAATCCAGATTCCAATTATTGCTTTGGTGAAGGTGGAGCAGGTACCTATTCTGATGGGAAACTTTACACCCGATCTAAAAAACGTGGTGACATTCGAAGGATCATGGAAATCCTTGTGGCACATGGTGCCACCGAAGAGATATTAGTGGATGCACATCCTCATATAGGCACGAATAAACTTCCAAAATTGGTAGAAGACCTTCGGGAAAGTATCATGCAATTTGGTGGAGAAGTAGTGTTTGGCACCCGTGTGGAAGATTTTATATTGGAAGGAAATGAGATCAAAGGGGTAGTGACACAGCATGGGGATAAAATCACGGGGAGGGGGGTGATTCTGGCAACAGGTCACTCAGCCCGGGATATTTTTCAATTACTCCATAGCAAGCAAGTCACCATTGAAGCGAAGCCATTTGCATTAGGAGTGAGAATAGAACATAGCCAGGATCTTATCGACAGTATTCAATACCATTGTGGTTTAGATCGAGGGCCATATCTGCCGGCTTCAGCTTATTCCCTTGTTCATCAGACAGAATTCAAGAAAAAACAACGAGGGGTTTTTAGTTTTTGCATGTGCCCGGGTGGTTTTATCGTTCCAGCGGCCACTTCTCCAGGAGAATTAGTGGTAAATGGCATGAGCCCAAGTCGCAGGGATGGGAAGTTTGCCAATTCTGGAATTGTGGTTTCGGTGGAGTTAGAAGATTTACATGAATATCAAAAGTTTGGCCCATTGGCCGCTATGGAGTTTCAGGCAGCTATTGAGAGAAAAGCTTGGGAGGCTGGAGGTAAAACCCAAGTTGCTCCAGCTCAACGCATGGTGGATTTTGTCGAGAAAAAAGTAAGTTCCAGTTTGCTCGACACATCCTATCAACCAGGCCTGAATTCAGTGGAAATGAGAAGCGTGTTGCCGGATTTTATTTCAGAGCGTTTGGCTATGGCTTTTAAGGCTTTTGGTAGTAAAATGAAGGGTTATTACACCAATGATGCTCAGTTGATCGGACTAGAAAGTAGAACCTCTTCGCCAGTTAGAATACCACGTGACCGTGTTTCATTTGAGCATATTCAAATCAAGCGGCTTTATCCTTGTGGAGAAGGTGCTGGATATGCAGGAGGAATAGTGTCTGCAGCAATGGATGGGGAGAGATGTGCTGAGCGTCTGATTGAGGCTTATGTGAAGTGAGGGGAAAATTGTTAAAGGTTAAAGGTTAATTGTGAAAAGTTTAAGAATTAGTACTTAAATCCGGGGAGAAAATATCACTCAGAACAATTTTGTCAATTAGAGATAGCTCTTCTATTAGCAGATGGTTAGTTTTAGTGCGCGGAGGGAGGTCGCAGCAGTGGGCCAGGCGGCTGGTGTGTGCGGTGGAAGCTTTGCTGCGACTTGGCTTTTTGGTCCTTTTGGCCCAAGCCAAAAGGACATAAAGAAATGAAGAGACTTAAATAAAAGGCTTGAATATGTTGAATGCAGAAGATTCCTTTTAAGGTTTGTATCCTAATTTTAGGGGGACTTTCCATAATGCATATGGTTTAAAAACAGAAAGAGATAACATATCAAACGTTACCTCTTTCTGTTTTTTTTGACCCGTGTAAACCTTATCCAATCCAAGTAGTCCAAGGAAGTCTGGACAGAATCAATACCAATCCAATGGCATACATCATGTAGATGCTTCTGAATTTAGAACGTGAAGTTCGCAGTTTTTTTGCCCGGATGTAGCCAACAGATATTACTACTATCGCGATAATATTGATCAAGGGATGCTCCAGTGCAATCAATCTTGCCGCCGGGTCCGACATGGCTGAGCCTGATTTAAGCATTTCCAAACCCAATGGGCTGATAAAGTAAAGAATCAAACCTACCAACAGTTGGATGTGGGATAGAATAAATGCGATCAACCCAATTTTTCGATCTTTCTCCGTGAATTCACGATTTGAGAGTGATCCGATGAGCATGTAAATAATGACCACTACCAAGGCAAGCAAAGCCAGATAAGCGATTCCAGAATGAAGATGTTGTATTCCTGTGTACATAGTTAGATTTGATTGACTAAGCGAAAATAGGGGAAAAGAGGATAGAAACCCCCGAATTACTCCACAAAAAGCACTAAGCCTTTGAGGTATTCTGTTTCGGGGTGGAAAATATTGATAGGATGATCAGCAGGCTGAGTGACTTGATGTAGAATTTTTACTTTTCTGCCACAATCCAGTGCTGCGGCAGTGACGGTATTTCGGAAAAGTGCCTTATCCACTACCTGACTACAGGAGAAGGTAAATAGAATTCCACCCGATTTGATTTTCTTCAAAGCTTCCATATTCAGCCGCTTGTACGCTTGTACTGCATTATGTCTTGCTTTTATGTTTTTGGCAAAAGCAGGGGGATCCAATACGATTACATCATAGTCATCTCCGATTTCTCGGATGAACTTGAACACATCGGCCACCTTGGATTCATACTTTCCTTGGATCTCCGGGTTCAAAGAAAGATTTACCTCAGTCAATTCTATTGCTTTGTTGGAAATATCCACGGAATGAACTTCCGCTGCCCCTTCCATTAGTGCTAAAACAGAAAAGCCACCAGAATAACAGAAGGTATTTAATACTTTTTTGCCTTTTGAATAGGAGGCAAGCAGTTTTCTGTTTTCCCGCTGATCGATAAAAAATCCGGTTTTCTGTCCCTTTTCCCAATCAATTTTATAGGTCGCTCCATATTCTTGCACTAAATCAGTTTTCGGCTGACCAAGCACCCATTCATTGGAAGTGATATCCAGATTCTTTGGCAAAGTCTCAGCACTTTTGTCGTAAACGCCTGAGATCTGATCTCCATAAACCCATTTGATTGCTTGGGCGATTTCCTTCAGATGAGCGTGCATCCCAATCTCATGCGCTTGAATCACAGCGGTTCCGTTATAAAAATCCACTACCAACCCTGGTAGTAAATCTCCTTCACTATGGATCAACCGGTACACATTAGTCTCTCCATTATCTGCAAGTCCTAGGCTTTTTCTTAAAGAGAGTGCTGCCGCAATTTTCTCATTCCAAAAGGCCTGGTCGATTTCCCGCTCTTCGAAGGAAATGATTCGAACCATAATGGAGCCTTCGGCAAAGTGGCCTATTCCCAGAAACTCATCTTTCGAAGATACTACGGTAACCAATTGACCATTTTCAAGGTCTGCGTCTTTTTGGAAAATAGCTCCAGAAAACACCCAGTGATGCTGTCTTTTCAGAGAGATCTCTTTACCGTGTTTGAGTATGATTTTAGGATAGTTCATGTGTGACTTGGGGTTTATTGGGGAAAAGCAGGCTTCCAGCTATCATAGCAATGGCACTAGCAAGTAATCCGTAAATGTGAGAAGAAATTTCCGGCTCAAAATTGTCAATAATCAAATAGGTAAGCATCCCAATGATCATGGATAAGATTGCGCCGACTTTTGAAGACCTTTTCCAATATAATCCCGCGGTCAATGGGACGAAAAGTGATACCAATAAGAGTATAGATGCACCAGCAACCAATTCATAGATGTTGGAATCCTGTATTGCCATCATTACCGAGACAACAGCCACTGCTAGCACATTGATCCGTAAGATCCAAAGTAGGTAACGATCTGTAAGCTTGTCCTTACCCTTGAAAAGTGGCTTGATAAGGTTCTCGGAAATCAAAGCTGCAGGAGCAAGAACTCCCGAGCTGGCTGTACTCATAATAGCTGAAATCAATGCACCAAAAAAAATGATTTGTACGGGCATGCCTCCATGAGCCAAAACCATGGATGGCAACAGCATTTGTCGGTCTTCTAGGTAAAGTTCTGGGTAGAGTGCCTTTGCGCCAAGCGCAATAAAAAGTGGCAACAGTCCAAACGTAAGATAAAAACCACCGGCCA
Organism: Algoriphagus persicinus; assembly: GCF_035156415.1. NCBI lineage: Bacteria > Pseudomonadati > Bacteroidota > Cytophagia > Cytophagales > Cyclobacteriaceae > Algoriphagus > Algoriphagus persicinus. Next base: position 95,968 of record NZ_JAYEEY010000014.1, on the reverse strand, counting down.
AGTAAGTGGATTGGACCGCTACTTTCTCTGATTTGGAAGACATCACCCGCTGGTAGATATCCTGACTGGGAATACTGCCTAGCCCTAGAACCACCCAGGCGCCAAAGTAATTGATCCAAGAATTCAATCCAGGATCCGGAAAGAACTGAAAGCTTTCTGCCGGAGCGGAATCCAAAATAACCCCAATCCCTCCTGCTTCTTTTGTAACTAAGACTGCTACAACGATCAACCCTAATACAATCATCAGGGTCTGGATAAAATCCGTGATAGAAATCGCCCACATGCCTCCGAGAAATGTATAGATCACTACGATACTGGCAGCGATAAGTATTCCTTCTGTGATACTTAATCCGGTGACTGTACCCAATATTAGACTCAGTGCAACCAACTGAGCAGCCACATACCCAAAGAAAACAGGCACCATAAATACAGTGGAGAGGAATTCTACTTTGTTGCCATAGATTTTCTTAAATACATCCCCTATGGTGAGTACACCCATGCGGTACATGGGGCGGAGGTAAAACATGCCAAAAAGAACTAAACAGAGCGCTCCCCCAAAAGGATCTTCTATCACTCCCTGAAGTCCTTCCTCTAAGTACACAGAAGATGCGCCGAAGATAGTCTCTGATCCAAACCAAGTTGCGAACAGGGCGGATGCGGAAAGAAATAAAGGGAGCGAACGACCTGCCAAAACAAAGTCCTTCGACCCCTTTACGAATTTTGAAGCCCAGGCACCGATAGCGATGGTGATCGCCAGATAAATTATGATTGCGGTGAGAAGCAACTAATCGAAGTTAAGACTTAGCGTACATCTTTTCCCTCAACGCTTTGATTTCCTCGCTTTCAAGATAAGCTTCATAAGGCATCCTCCTATCAATCGTTCCGTTTGGAGTGAATTCTAAAATTCTGTTTGCAGAGGACTGTACAAAAGCGTGGTCATAAGAGGACATCAATACAGTGCCGGTAAACTCAATGATAGCGTTGTTGAATGCAGTAATGGACTCCAGATCCAAATGGTTGGTAGGTTCATCCATGACCAGTAGGTTCGGGTTTTGAAGCATCATCTTGGAGATCATGCAACGAACTTTTTCACCTCCGGAAAGTACTGAACACTTCTTCAGTGATTCCTCTCCAGTGAAGAGCATTCTTCCCAAGAAGGTTCTCACATAGGCCTCTTCCTGATTTCCGGAGAACTGCCTTAGCCATTCGATCAGGGAAATATCTGTTTTGAAAAATTCAGAGTTATCATTTGGCAAGTAGGCTTTGTTGATGGTAACTCCCCATTTGAAACTTCCTTTGGTAGAAGGGGTTTCTTCCATGATCGTTTGGAAGAATTTATTTACCGCCTGTTTGGTCTTGGAGATAAAAGCAATTTTATCGCCTTTGTCCACCATTAGATTCACATCGGTGAAGTAGGTCACTCCATCAGCTTTCAATTCCAGGTTTTCGGTCATGAAAATCTGATCTCCAGCTTCTCGTTCAGGTTTGAAAATGATGCCTGGATATTTTCTCATCGAAGGCTCAATCTCATCGATGTTCAATTTCTCGATCATCTTTTTTCGTGCCGTTGCCTGCTTAGATTTGGCGACGTTGGCAGAGAAGCGATCAATAAAAGCCTGCAATTCTTTTTTCTTATCCTCAGCCTTCTTATTGGAATCAGAACGCTGCTTCAATGCGAGCTGAGAAGACTCGTACCAGAAGGTATAGTTACCTGAGTAAATTTTTATTTTCCCAAAGTCAATATCTACAATATGAGTAGAAACTGAATCCAGGAAGTGTCTATCGTGGGATACTACGATCACCAGGTTTTTGAAATCCAACAGGAAATTCTCCAGCCATTCGATGGTGGCCGCATCCAAATCATTGGTAGGCTCATCTAGAATCAAAATATCCGGATTTCCGAAAAGTGCCTGAGCAAGTAACACCCGTACCTTCTGATTTCCCGCAAGATCTTTCATTTGCATATAATGCAGGTCTTCGGTGATCCCTAGACCGGAAAGCAGGGCTGCTGCATCTGACTCGGCGTTCCATCCATCCATCTCAGCAAAATCAGCTTCCAATTGAGAAGCAAGCAAACCATCTTTTTCGGTAAAATCCTCCTTCATGTAGATGGCATCCTTTTCCTCCATGATGGCATAAAGTGTCTTGTGTCCCATAAGGACAGTTTTCAAGACTTCGACTTCATCAAAACCGAAGTGATTTTGGCTTAGGACGGCCATTCGCTGACCAGGAGTGATACTGATGCCACCACTGGTACTATCCATTTCACCGGAAAGAATTTTCAAAAAAGTTGACTTTCCAGCGCCGTTCGCCCCGATCACACCATAGCAATTGCCAGGATTGAACTTTAGGGAAACTTCATCGAAAAGGGTTCTTTTTCCAAATTTGAGGGATAGGTTATCTACTGATATCATACAGGTGTTTCTTCTTTTTTGAGGCGCAAAGATAGGGATTATATATGTGAAGACTTAGTGATTCCCAGGCTTTGAAGGGAGAGAATTCTGGTTTGTGATAGAGGGGATGCTTTATTTTTCTCAGTTCGCTATATTAGGATATTGAAGTAATTTCTAATTCTGGATGGAGAGAATTTACCGTATTGTTTATTTAGTACTGTCACTGCAATTTCTTGCCCTGGCATCTTATGGCCAAATCTCTACCATTGGAAAGGAGTTTTGGGTGGGTTTTATGGACAATAACCGTATTCTCCCAGGGGCGCCTGATCGGGCAATGTTAGAAATAACAGCCATCGAAGAAGCAACTATTACTATAGAATATTTTGGGCAGACTAGAACTGCCACCCTAGGACAAGGAGAAAGATTCAATTTGATCGTTGATTCCCAGGATATTGATTTACTCCATAGGTTCTCTAATAGGGTGGAAAATAAAGGAATTTACATCAGTTCTTCGGGAGATTTGTCAGTTTATGCTTTTAATGAACGGATTCGTAGTGCGGATGGCACGGTAGTATTGCCAATAGGAGCCTTAGGAAAAGACTATTTGGTCACTTCTCACTTCGAGAGACTTACTCATCCCGTCGAATACGATGGTAATGTTGATAATGAAAGCAGTCTGTTAGTAATTGCCACAGAAGATAATACACAAATAGAAATCACTAAAAGCAATGGTTCAGCACCTATTGAAATAGCATTAGATCGCGGTCAAAGCTACCAGATTAAAGATAGATTTGACCTGACTGGTTCCCGGGTCAGAGTGATAGGAGATGATGCTAATTCATGTAAAAAAATTGCTGTGTTTGGAGGGAACAAGTGGACATCAGTGGGTAATTGTGGCGCAGCAAATGACAACCTTTTTCAACAAGCATACCCGGTAACCACTTGGGGAAACTCCTACATCCATGTATCATTAGAGGGTAGGACATCAGGTGAACTGGTGAAAGTACTGGCAGCTGAGTACAACACTGAAGTATTCGTAAATGGCAACAGCCGGGGTGTAATAGGCGCTGCTAAGTTTCTGACCTTGCATTTCAAAGCCGGTGAGACAGTTTCCATTAGTACTTCTAAGCCATCTTCGGTCACTGTGTTTTCCAAAAGCCAAGGATGTAATCAGATCGGGGATCCAAAATATGATCAAGGTGATCCATTTATGATTACCTACAGTCCAAATCAACAATTGCTGAAGGATGTGAAGTTTTCTGCTCTCTCATTACAGTCCATTCAGTCGCATTATGTAAGTATTATTGTTCCATCTGGAGCACAGACTACTACTGTTTTAGATGGAAGAAATATTGGCGCTTCCTTTTCACAGGTTCCAGGAAACTCCGCGTTTTATTTTGCCCGACTTCTTATTTCCCAGGGAGTGCACCAGTTGTCAAATCCAGAAGGTTTTATTGCTTATGTATATGGATTTGGGTTCTTGGAGTCTTATGGGTATGCAGTGGGAGCGGCTTTGGATAATTTGAATTTTGAAATTATAGCTGAGTATGATTTTGAAGTGGACGGTGATCGTGTAGCCTGTCTTGATCATGAAGGAACGTGGAGTATTACACCCGAAAATGAAGCATTTACTTATTTCACCTGGGATTTTGGTGATGGTTCTACTCTCCAAGAAGGTCAAGAAGTGACTCATATATTTGAAAATCCCGGGATATATGATGTGACCGTCACTGCTTCCATCAGTCCCAATACCTGCGATCAACAGGAAGAAGAGACCTTTAAAGTAGAGGTACTAGAATCTAAAGCAGAACTGCTAGGGCCACAATCAGTATGCCCTGATGTGGAAGAATTGGTTTATAAGCTCAGTTCACAAGAAAATATTAAGTCTGTAAGTTTTGAAGTGGAAGGTGGAACGATTGTTCAAAATTATGGGGATTCAGTTTTAGTCAAGTGGGGACCGGCCAATCCAACTGCAAAAATCATCGCTACTCTGATAAGTACCAATGGCTGTTTGGTTGAGCCTATTTCTTTGGATGTGATTATCAATATTCAGCTGGATGCAGAAGATCCTATTGGAAATCTGGATGTTTGTTTTGATCCGCTCACTACACATTTCTATTCCGCACCTAATCCTTCATTAGGTCGTGGATATGAGTGGATCGTATCTGGAGGAGAAATTATTTCCGGACAAAATCAACCTACGGTTGAGATCAGTTGGAACGTATCTGGGACTACTGGGACGGTTACTTATTCTACTTATAGCCTAATTGATCAAGCATGTGAAGGAACCTCAAATTCGCTGCAAGTGAAAGTAGAAGAGGAATTTTTGCTTACTGTTGGCAGTATAGAAGATGTGAAATGTTTTGGGGAAACTAACGGAAAAATAGTGCTTGCTATCCAAGGCGGAGTAGCGCCATTTGAATTCACTTGGTCTCATGATCCTGATTTGAATTCGTCCACCGCAGACGAGTTACCTGTAGGAATCTATTCTGTCGCCGTATTAGATCAATTAGGATGTGAAAGAGTAATAGAAAACCTGGAAATCGCAGAGCCACCTTTGCTGGAGGTTGCCACTTATATTGTGCAGGGGGTGAGCTGTTATGGGAAACGCGATGGAGTTTTAAATCTGTCTGTAATAGGTGGCACGGCTCCTTACACGATTGAGTTAGAAGATGGAATTGAATTTACGGGTCAATTGAATTTGACTGACGTGACCCAAGGTATTTATGAACTTGTTGTGGTAGATCAAAATGGTTGCTCTGTACCACTTAATTTTGAGATCACATCTCCTGCAGCTTTAGATGTGGATGTGAGATTGACCAAACCAGCCTGTCCTGGCGGCAGTAATGGTGAATTGTTTGCCTTTCCAGCTGGAGGCAAAGCTCCCTATATCTATTATTGGGAGGAGGAAAATGCCACAAATAACACACTTACCGGTTTATCTAAAGGAGCCTATTCTATCTCCGTCTTAGATGCTACAGGTTGTGTAAGTCTAGGAATTGGATTGGTATCAGAGAAAGCTCCGGACGTACGAATGCCAACGGGTTTTAACCCGACGAGAGATGGAGGTCTGTTTGCAGGTGTATCAAATTGTGAAATCAACTTTAACCTTTGGGTTTTTAATAGATGGGGGCAGTTGATTTACTCAGGCGCAGAAGGCTGGAATGGATTGGTGAATGGAGAAAAGGCCAGTCCAGGAACCTTCACTTTCATGATGCAGTATAGCTTTCCCTTAGATGGGGAGATTAAGACTGTGGAAAAGCGGGGTAATTTTGTTCTAATTAGATAGCCTACCCTTGGAGTCCTATCTATAATAAGTCAGTTTGCTGATACCAACAGCATTACGCTGAGTATGGAAATTGATAGATTCCAGGACTAACTCTTATCATAAAAGAATTCGATAATCCATCCTTTTGGATAGTTTTGTATAAGCAAACTTTTATACCAAATGAAAAAGATTTTAATCACAGGAGGTGCCGGATATATTGGTTCTCATACTGCAGTAGAGTTGGTTAAATCAGGATTTGAGCCGATCATTATTGATGATTTGTCCAATTCTGAGTCTAAAGTATTAGATAGACTGGAAGAAATCATCGGCAGAAGACTTACTTTTTATAAGGGAGACTGCAGTGATCGTAATTTGTTAGATCAAATAGCGTCAGAGCATGAAATATCGGGTGTTATTCATTTTGCCGCTTTCAAAGCTGTGGGAGAAAGTACCATGGAGCCATTAAAGTATTACCGGAATAACATAGGCTCCTTGTTGACACTACTTGATTTCATAAAGGCTAAGCAAATCAAAGATTTTGTTTTTTCATCTTCCTGTACCGTTTATGGTCAGCCGGAATTTTTACCTGTGACAGAGGAGACACCAAGACAAGATGCAGAAAGTCCCTATGGTAATACAAAGAAAATCTGTGAGGATATTTTAGTGGATTTAGTAAAAAGTCAAGCTGGAATCCGGGTAATTTCTTTGCGCTATTTCAATCCGGTAGGAGCACATCCAAGCGGGAAAATAGGGGAGTTGCCTATTGGAACTCCGGCTAACTTGGTGCCCTTCGTGACTCAAACTGCCGCAGGAATTCGTGAGAAGCTTACTGTGTATGGTGATGATTACGATACGGAGGATGGATCTTGTGTTCGTGATTTCATTCATGTAATGGATTTGGCAGACGCTCATGTGAAGGCTTTGGCTTACTTGGGAGAGCAGCAGGATGATTTCTATGACGTATTCAATGTAGGAAGCGGAAATGGAAATACCGTTTTGGAAGTGATCAGAACCTTTGAAAAAGTGAATCGCATAAAAGTGAACTTTGAAATTGGTCCAAGAAGACCAGGAGATATTGTGAAGATCTGGGCGGATACTACCAAAATCAATTCAATACTTAAGTGGTTTCCAAGTTATTCGCTGGAAGATTCTTTGAGAGATAGTTGGAATTGGCAGAAGGCATTATAATTATGTTAGCTCACAAAAGCACATAAATTCTTAAATCTTCAGATATAACCGCTTTGGCACCGCTTCCCATTAAAAACACTGATGAAATCGAGCATCACTCAACGTCATACAGAGGTATAATTATAAATCATGCGAGATTCTCCCGATCCGCCGCGGCGGACGGGACAGGCTATCCCGTTTCCTTCGTCACGGGACAGGTTATGACCTTTAAAAGACAAATTATAATCATGTGAAATCGAGCATGACTCAAGCGTCACACACTGGGATGAATATCTACCATGCGAGATTCCATCTGACCTTTGAAAATCAAAATATAAACAGATGAAATCGCATTTCCAGCCAGAAGGACACATGCGTTCAGCCTGACAATTATCACTGAGCTATGCCCTCTGTGAAAACAGACTTTTAGAAAAAAGCTTTGTTTTAAGGCCGTGTGATTTGCGAGAGAGTCACCTCAGGGCTGAATACTTCGTTGCTTCTGTTCAGCGCCCTATCTTGAATCTCCACAGCGATTTGTAGCGTATCTGTCCTGAAAATAGATTGCCAGCCTGAGGATAGCATCCCGTATCTGATATTACCTTCTACAGCTTGCCCAATATCAGAAGTCAGGATTCTAGGAAACCGTCCATTAAAAGTAGTAAAGAATGGCGGATCCTGCCACTTGAACTCTGTGAATTGACCATTTCTTTTGATGAAGAACTTTACGAAAATATTGAACTGATTTGGATTCTGTTTTACCCAGATAGTATCCTTCACTACCTTATTGTTGACGATTGGATCAACTAACCAGTCTATTGGATTGTACGAAGGTGCTGTTTGTGGTCTAGTACTATAGGTGATTAATTCACCGTTTGAGTCTCGCTGGAAGTCCACATCCTGAAAAGGTGGATCATCATCTGTAGCTGATAAGCCCAGATCTCCCTCTGCATCCTGAAAATCTATCCCAATAATCAAGGAATCTGCACCTGAAGTAGGAACATATTCAATTGATTCAAAGGAGATCTTGGGTACTGAAGGGAAGTTATCCGGCGGACTTATACAGGCTAGTGTGCTGACCAGCAAAAAGAATATTCCTAAATAGCTTTTTAAACGCATAGGGCGAAAGTAAATTTACCACCAAATTAAACCAATACTTTGGTTGGTTGTTGCAAAATATAAAACGATGCAGGATTTTAAAAGTTTTTCAAGTAGGTTAAGAGATTTGAAGGTAGAAGAATTTGAAAATCTTGCGCTACAACTTTTTCAATACCAGTCACAAGCAAATCCAATTTACAGGAAATATCTAGAGGCGCGTAAAGTAGATAAGGAATCGGTGAAATCCTTGGATCAAATTCCTTTTTTACCCATTCGCTTTTTCAAAGATCATAAAGTAGTATCTGGAATAGAGGATCTTTATACAGATTATTTCTCCAGCTCTGGCACTACGGGCATGGTCAGCAGCCGACATTTCATTTGGTCAGAGCAATGGTACTTAACTCATGCTCAGCGCATATTTGAGGGTTTTTTCGGTGAGTTAAATAATTTTCATGTATTGGCCCTTTTGCCTGCCTATCTGGAAAGAAAAGGAAGTAGCTTAGTAAGTATGGCTGACCATTTCATTCGTGAAAGTAAATCAGCGCATTCAGGTTTTTATTTGTACAATCATGATGAATTGATCGAGAAAATAGAGCTGCTAGCCAATGATCAACGCAAGGTATTACTGCTGGGAGTGACTTTTGCGTTGTTGGATTTGGCAGAATCGGGAAAAAGTTTTTCACCATCTGCTAATCTCCTTGTCATGGAGACTGGCGGCATGAAGGGTAGGAGAAAGGAAATGGTTCGAGAGGAAGTTCATGACATACTCAAGCCTTTTTTCGGTGTTGATGTGATTCACTCTGAATACGGAATGACCGAGCTGATGTCTCAGGCATATTCAAAAGGCCGGGGGAGATATACCTTACCTAGCTCCATGCGCGTTATGCTTAGGGATGTGAACGATCCATTTTCTATTTCACAGCGATCCCAGGGTGGAATCAATGTGGTTGATTTGGCAAATTTTCATTCCTGTGCATTTATAGAAACGCAGGATTTAGGAAGATTTGATCAAGATGGAATGCTGGAAGTACTTGGGAGATTTGACAATAGCGAAATTAGAGGCTGTAATCTCTTGGTGCAGTAATTGCTATCTAACTATTTATTGAACATATTTGAACAGAACAAAACTTAAAAGATGAAAAAATTAGCCACTGCAGCATTATTGATTGGAATATTAGCATTGGGAGCATGTGCTTCCAGTAAACCATGTCCAGCTTACGCCAAAGCGCCAACTTCTCAGGACGCCAATAGCTAAAAAAAATACGCCGACTTAATAGTCAGCGTATTTTTTTATGTCTTCCAAGCTAATTTCAGCTTCGCCTAAAATCACCAGTCTTTCTACCACATTTCGTAGTTCACGGATATTTCCTGTCCATGGGTATTCCTGTAGTTTTGCCAGAGCAGCTTTACTGAAGCTTTTTTTGGCATCTCCATTTTCCTGAGAGATATCATCCAAAAATTTATTTACAAGTAAAGGAATATCATCTTTTCTATCTTTCAGCGCAGGCACCTGAATCAGAATGACACTCAATCTGTGGTACAGATCCTCTCGGAATCTATTTTCTTCAATTTCTTTTTTCAGATCCTTATTTGTCGCAGCCAGTACTCGCACATCTACTTTGATGTCTTTATCAGAACCGACACGGCTGATAAGATTTTCCTGTAGAGCTCGTAATACCTTAGACTGGGCAGAAAGTGACATGTCTCCGATTTCATCCAAAAATAACGTACCGCCTTGTGCTTGCTCAAATTTCCCCTGACGTAGCTTGTGAGCTGAGGTGAAAGCCCCCTTTTCATGACCAAAAAGCTCACTTTCTATGAGTTCTGAAGGAATGGCTGCGCAGTTCACTGCGACAAATGGCTCTGAAGATCTGTTACTTTTTGCATGCACCCAATGGGCTACAAGCTCCTTTCCTGTTCCATTAGGACCTGTGATCAGAACTCTGGCATCAGTGGGGGCCACTTTTTCAATCGTTTCCTTCACTTGATGAATAGCCGCTGATTCTCCTATCATATCCAGTTTCTTGGATAGTTTCTTCTTCAAAACCTTCGTCTCTGTCACCAAATTCTTTTTCTCCAACGCATTTCTTACAGTAAGCAACAGGCGATTGAGGTCAGGAGGTTTAGGAATAAAATCAAAAGCTCCTTTCTTGGTCGCCTCCACCGCAGTTTCTATGCTTCCATGTGCGGAGATCATAATGAATTGGGGTGCTTTCTCCAGAGCCTTTGCTTTCTCCAGCACTTCTAGGCCATCCATTTTAGGCATTTTGACGTCGCATAGGACCAGATCGTAATCTTCTTCCTGCAATTTGGACAATCCTTCTTCGCCATCCTGCGCTTCGGTAACAATGTATTTCTCATATTCTAAAATTTCGCGTAGGGTAGCGCGGATGACTTTTTCGTCATCGATAATCAATATTTTCGACATAGTTTCAATATAAAATAAAAAAGTGCAAGTCTATAAGCCGGGTTCTGTTTCCTCTTCTATTTCTAGAATCAGTTTCTTGCCATTTATCTAGTCCCAACTTCGCAATTGGGATCCATCGATCTACCCGTTCCGCATAAAAGCGAGCAACTTTTCCCGGAACTGAATCCGACGCGGAACCTATTTGATCTTTCAACCCATAAGGTTTGCCATGCCTTTGACATCACTGCCAAAGCGGTGGGCTCTTACTCCACCGTTTCACCCTTTCCCATCGACTTGCCTAAGCTTGCCGAAGGGTGGTTTATTTTCTGTTGCACTAGCTGTAAACTGACCGTCACCAGTCAGCCCCCTTCCCGTTAGGAAGTATGGCGCTCTATGTTGTCCGGACTTTCCTCTCTCCAAATTAGGACAGCGACAAGACGACTTGCACCTTGCAAAGTACGGTAATTTCTAGCTATCGGTTTTACAAATGTGGTTTAGGAAATTATCGATAATAAATGTGATATCGTAAGTCGTTCTTTTTCTGAGGCTTTTGACTTATCTTTTTCAAATGGATAGTAGGAAAAGCAGGAAGTTTAGAAGACTTATTAGACTGATCAATTGGTATCCTCCGTATTTGTTTAGCGGGATCAAGGTGATCGATTATGCAGCTGATTTCTCCATGTTTCGCACCAAACTCAAACTTACCTGGTACAATCGGAATTTAATTGGGACTGCCTTTGGTGGATCTCTTTATTCCATGTGTGATCCATTTTTCATGTTTATCCTAATCACTCAGCTAAATGATGATTACTTAGTTTGGGATAAGACAGCAAGTATTGAATTTGTAAAACCTGGGAAGGAGACTGTTTATGCAGAATTCCAACTCTCACCAACCCAAATTTCTGAGATAAAGATGGCCGTTGATCGTGATGGTAAGGGGGTTTTTGAATTTCCCTGTGAAGTAAAGGATAGGGAGGGGAATATCATTGCCAAGTTGAGGAAAGGTGTGTATGTGCGAAGAAAAGAGGTTGGGAAGCTGCATGCCTAGCGCTTGTTTGCTTACCTTTGCAGGCAAACGAAAAAGAACATGATTATAGTAGGTGATACCGTGCTCTCGGATGAAATTAAGGAGAATTTTTTTGTTTGTGACCTAGAGGCTTGCAAGGGCGCTTGCTGTGTGGAAGGCGACGCCGGTGCTCCTTTGGAAGATGAGGAAACCAAGATCATCGAAGACATTTACCCTATCGTGAAAGACTACATCACTGAAGAGGGGCGTCAGGCTATCGCAAAACAAGGAACTTGGGTAATCGATAAGGATGGAGATAAGGGAACTCCTACTATCGGCGACAATAGAGAATGTGCCTATGCCTTATATGATACAAGAGGAATTCTGAAATGCGGTATTGAGCAGGCTTACCTCGATGGTAAGATTACTTGGAAAAAACCCATCAGTTGCCATATGTACCCAATTCGTATCACCAAATACGATCAATTTGATGCATTGAATTATGATCGCTGGCATATCTGCGACCCAGCCTGTCAACTTGGATCTAATTTGAAGGTTCCGATTTATAAATTCCTGAAAGATGCACTCACCCGGAAATATGGGGAGGCATGGTATGCTGAATTAGTGGAGGAGATAGAGGGGTAAGTTGATTTGAAATTCCAAGTATTTTCACCGCTAAGAGCCCTTAGAAACCAGAAAGTGCCTAATAGCATTCTCCTTGATTGCTGATTTTGTAAATCGAAAGTAGAATTTTTTCCCCAATGACAAAATAGAGGCGAAAAAATAGTACTCATTTGTTCTAGTTGCCCTATAGGGACTGACGCTTGATAGTTTTCTATTATTTATGTGGGTTTGGCTGTGCCGTCAAGTAGAGCGATAGCGAGGAATTAAAATCAATTCCAAGCTTCGATAATAGCACAAATGCGAGAGTAAATTGATAGAAATAAGTCGGACAACCTGCCTGAAGCAGGCAGGGTTGAGCCAACTAACATTTGAGCCTACTCATACTCAAGCTTATAGATTTTATCATCAAAGCCACAGATATACAATTCCTGATTTTGGTCTATGCCAAAAGATGAGATAGGGAAATCTGCATTCAGCAATTCTGTATTGACTGGGTTTGCTGGATCACTGCCATCCAAAGTCCAAATTCTTCCCGACACGTAATCTGCATAGATATATAGTCCTTCCAATTCTTCCAAGATAGCACCTCGGTAAACAAAACCTCCTGTGATGGATATATCGCCCTGAGATCGGTCATATTCCCAAATTGGCAATTCAAGCCCTTCCTGATTACAATCAGCCGGCGAGAAGCAATGAAAGCCTTCCATTGTGTTCCATCCATAGTTTCCACCTTTTTTCACAATATCTACTTCTTCAAATTTGTTTTGACCCACATCCCCTGTCCATAGCTGCCCATTGAAAGAGTCAAAGCTAAATCTCCAGGGATTGCGCAAGCCATACGCATAAATTTCCTCTCGGAAGCCTTCTGAATTATCAACAAAAGGGTTGTCCTCAGGAATTGAATAGTTGGTTGATCTATTTTGCTGGTCAATGTCTATTCTTAAGATAGTACCTAATAAGGAATTTCGATTTTGCCCATTTCCTTGAGGGTCTCCACCACTCCCTCCGTCACCAACTGCTATATAGAGATAGCCGTCTGGACCAAATGAAACTTGCCCTCCATTGTGATTAGAATACGGTTGGTCAAATTCTAAAAGCACCAGTTCGCTGGCTGGATCTGCCAGATTAGGATTTGATGTGGAAACACTAAAACGAGAAATTACAGTTCTATTGGGATTAGAAGCAGTATAGTTTACATAGAAAAAGCCGTTGTTTTCATAGTCTGGGTGAAATGCCAGTCCTAATAAACCTTCCTCGTTTCCGGAATCATCCACTCGGTTTTCAATATCCAGAAATTCACCCTTATCGGATGTTCCTGGGTCATTTTGAAGAACTGAAATAACTCCTCGTTGCTCCACCACAAATACCCTATTGGAGTTATCACCTGCATGCTGAAAATCCACCGGTCTGGTGAAAGACAACTGAGGAAAGGCTTCTACTACTCTAAAATCCCCTGATGGATTAGAGCCATTAGTCGAGTTTTCTTGGGAACAAGCCGTACTATAGGATAAAAGTAGGAGTAGGAAGGTGTTGAGATAGGTCTTCATAGTGATAAGGTATTTTGGTTTTTTACTCATGTTGAAATTTTCTAGAGGATCAATAAATGCAATTTGGTTAGACAAGCAAACTTTGTCTGGTATTCCGTACGTAAATCCTATTGTTTAGAATGGATTGGAGCTGTATTTTCTTTGTTTGGTTAATTTAGAACATCCTAAGCGCTCTAGAAATAAAAGGATATTCATCACAACCTATTTGAATTACTTTTTCTCAGGAGTAAACATGCTCAGATCCCACTGATTGTACCAATGGATTTCCATTTCTCCTTCCTCTGTGATGGTAATGGGAAGAAATACATACTCTGATTCAGGTTTACCTCTACCGTTCCAGCGGTCACCCATGTAGAGATAAGCGTCTTTGTATCCCGGTATTTTGAAAATAAAACACGGTTGCGAATTGAATGAATTGTTACCTGCATCGCCGATAAATGGATTGCCATGCTTGGTGTATGGCCCCATGATATTTTCCGCAGTATAGTAAGTCGCCGGATTGGGAGTCCAACCAGAACATCCGCTGGTAAGTAGGTAGAATTTACCGTTTTTTTTCAAAATTCCTGGCCCTTCGCAATGCGCCTCTATGTCCACATCATTGGCGGTGGTAGAGAGATAATCTGCAGACAACTCTACCATTCTGACAGTTTGGTTGATATGGTCTGCTGCATAGCCAATGTACGCTTTCTTAGTGTCAGGCTCGAAGTACATTCCTATATCTCGCGATTCATGTCCATTTGGTCGATAGTGATCTTGTACTACAAACGGACCGGTTGGATTGTCACTTGTTGCCACCCCCAGCTCGGCAGTACGATAGGCGGAATTGTCAAAGTGAAACCACATGACATACTTTTTATTTACTTCGTCATACACCACTTTAGGCCTTTCAAAAACCTCTATTTCCCCCTTCTCCAACACCACACCTTCATTTTTCCAATTATACAAATCCTTCGAAGAATAGCAGGAGGCTCCTCTGGGAGTACCTCGATGCTCCCCATACCAATAGTAGGCCTCCTCTGATTCCACATAAATGATATTGCCACCATGACTATCTATGTGTACTCCATCATCTGCAAGCCATTGGCCTCCGGGTTTGAAGGAAGTATATTTAGTCAGTTGCTGAGAAAACAGGCTGGTAGTTGAACTTAATATAAACAGACTGATAATAAGTAGTTTAGCAGACCAAGAAGAGGTGTTTTTCTTTGGTTTGAATTTCATATTTTGGCGTAATTAAGGTGTATTTACTGAAAGTCTAATAACCCAGTTCTGGTTCGACAGGCTCGTCAACCGTGGTTTTTTACAGAGTACTTTCGGGAAATAAACACTTACATCTAGGAACAGCAATGGACTTTTAAAATTTCCTCAACGAATTTGTTTACAAGCTAAACAAAATTTACTTTGGTAATAAGTAAATTATCAAATTGATAATTGTTTAAAGTTATCCGTACATGTAAGTTTATGAACAGTTGGACTATTTTTTCAATAAATTGAAATCAATCACAACCCAAAATAGAATTATAAAATGAAGAAGGAAAAATCAAGAAGAGCTTTTATTAAAAAAACTGCCATTGCGAGTTCGGCAGTGATGGTGCTGCCTACCTTTATCCCAGCTTCAGCTTTTGGAGCAAATGACCGAATTAATGCGGCGGTCTTGGGAATTAATGGCAGAGGAAAAAGCCATATTCAGGGCTTTATGGCACAGAAGGACGTCCAAGTAACCACCCTTTGCGATCCGGATATGAATCTCCTACGGGAAGGTCAAAAAAGCTTTAAAGAGAAATATAAAGTAGATGTGGCCTTGGAACAAGACCTTAGAAAGGTAATGGACAATAAGGACATCGACGTTGTAGGTTTAGCTACCCCAAATCATTGGCATGCATTGGCAACGATTTGGGCATGCCAGGCAGGTAAGGATGTGTATGTGGAGAAACCAGGTTCCCATAATATTTCCGAAGGTCGCAAGATGATAGAGGCGGCGACAAAGTACGATAGGATTGTACAGCATGGGGTTCAATTACGGAGCTCTCCAGCAGTGCAAGAGGCGATAGAATTAATGAGAGATGGCTACATAGGAAGAGTATATATGGCTCGGGGTCTTGTTTTTAGAATGCGTGGCGATATTGGTGACAAGGGGAATTCTCCAGTTCCGGAGGGATTGGATTATGACTTATGGACTGGTCCAGCGCCTAAAGTACCATTTACACGTAATCTGGTCCATTACAATTGGCACTGGCATTGGGATTATGGAAATGGCGATGTGGGCAATCAGGGAATCCATGAAACGGATCTCTGTATGTGGGGGCTCGACGTCGGATTCCCTACCAAGATCACTTCTATGGGCGGGAAATACCTGTGGAACGACAGTAAGGAAGTACCCGAAGTATTGACTTCTATCTATAACTATCCAGAGGAAAATAAAATCATCCAGTTTGAAGTGAGACCATGGTACACCAACGCTGAAGGTGGGGCAACCGTGGGAAATATTTTTTACGGAGATAAGGGGTATCTAGTGGTAGATGGCTATGACAAGTATAAAACCTTCTTGGGTAATGACGGTACTCCGGGAAAATCAGGTGATGATGGTGGAGCTGCAGCCTCTGGTATGGATAGAGGAGCGGGAGGGACAGATGGTCACTTTGCCAACTTCATTGAGGCAGTGCGCAAGCATGATAAATCTATCCTAAACGGACCGGTAGAAACCGCGCATCTTTCGTCTGGCTTGGCACATTTGGGAAATATCGCCTACAGACTAGGACGAGTTTTGGACTTTGATCCTAAGTCAGAGACGTTTGTGAATGATTCTGAAGCCGATGCTATGTTGACTCGTGACTATAGACCGGGATTTGAAGTTCCTGATCAAGTCTAGAGAACTGTTATTAATTTTTGGCTACTTTAAAAACCTGTCAGAGCATATTTCTGACAGGTTTTTTTATGGATTC
This sequence comes from Algoriphagus persicinus, assembly GCF_035156415.1. NCBI lineage: Bacteria > Pseudomonadati > Bacteroidota > Cytophagia > Cytophagales > Cyclobacteriaceae > Algoriphagus > Algoriphagus persicinus. The sequence goes on along the minus strand of NZ_JAYEEY010000014.1, from coordinate 79,522 downwards.
CCTTACAGTTTCACCATGCAACTCTATTTTTTGACAACCGAAAAGGCAAACCATTGAAATGGTTTTTGGATTGGCTTAGAATCAAATAGTTATTTGATAAACCGTCGTAGAAGAATGGCTTTAGCCGTTTTATAGCTTTTTTACTTAAAATAGACCTAATTGCTGAATATTGACTTTTACCATTGAGTTTTTTATCATCAACAATGACCGCCAATAGATCGCGTAAGGTTTCATTCACTACATCAAAAAACACGTTGCGAAAACTCTGTGCACTTCGTGGGCTTGTGGTGAAATCAATCTTTTCCTTATAATTCAGCAAAAATTCTAATTTCCTACCAAATTGCCTACTTTATTTACTGGATGAAATCAATCTACTTTATAGTAGCACGTTTACTGGTCACCTCCAGCGCATGTGCGCAGGGTTCCAAGGCTCTTGAGTTGGTGAAAAAAGCTTTTTCTCTGAAATTTACAGCTGCCAAAAAAGTAACATGGCATACGGAATCTGCTACTGAATGGGAAGCTATTAGATAAATAAGAGATAGAAGATGATGAAGATTAAAAACTGGTTTCTAATTGTATTTCTACTGTTGCCTCAAGTACTTTTTGCGCAGGATAAAAAAGTAACCCTATCGGGTAAAATCATGGATAATGCCTCGAAGGCAGGATTGTCCTATGTAAATGTAGTGCTGAAAACTGCCACGGACACCAGCTTTATAACTGGTGCTATTTCTGACGAATCTGGTCATTTTACGCTAGTTGAGGTGGTTCCGGGAGACTACGAAATGGAAGTAAGCTTTATGGGCTATGAGACTATTCGAAAGGGCGTTTATGTGGGGTCAAGCTCAGCATTTCTGAATCTGGGAGAGATTTTGATGTCCGGCTCTTTTCAAGAATTGGGTGGGGTGGAAGTAGTTGGACAACAGGAGGCTGTGAGCACTAAAATGGACAAGAAAACCTATGATTTAGGTCAGAATATCAGCCAAAGTGGAGGCTCCGTTCTTCAGGCTATGTCCAATCTTCCGGGGGTAACTGTCCAGGATGGCAAAGTTCAGATTCGGGGAAATGACCGCGTAGCTGTAATGATCGATGGAAAGCAGACCGCTTTGACTGGATTTGGTAATCAAACTGCTTTAGACAATCTTCCTTCTTCTGCAGTGGAGCGAATCGAAATCATCAATAATCCATCTGCAAAATTTGATGCCAATGGTAATGCAGGCATCATCAATATCATTTTGAAAAAAGAAACCCAAGAAGGATTCAACGGGAAAGTTGGACTAGCGCTGGGATTAGGGGCACTTTGGGAGAAAAAAGCAAACCTTCCGGACATTAGACCTCAATATCAAGGTACTCCAAAAATCAATCCTTCGATATCACTGAATTACCGCAAGAAGGATGTGAATTTCTTCCTTTCGGCTGATAATCTCTACACACAGACACTGAATAAAAATGAGTTTGTCTCCCGGACTTATAATGATGGAACTGTCATCAATCAGCAGCTCAAGCGAAACAGAAATACCAATTTTCTGACCACCCGCGCAGGGATGGATTGGACGATAGACCAATCAAATACGCTGAGTATTTCAGGACTTTTCGGAAGTGAAAAGATCATTGACAGAGGCGATCAACCTTTTTTCAATAGAGATTATTCAGAGCGATTACGGCTTTGGCAGTTCTTAGAAGATGAGCTCAAGACAACTGTGATGGCTACGGCAGCTTACAAACATAATTTCACAGATCCGGGGCACAGCCTTTCTGCTGGATTTAATTATACTTTTCACCGGGAGGATGAGCAGTATTTCTTTACCAATATTCTACCTTCCTCTTCAGGTGAAGATGCTTTCAAATTGCTTTCGGATGAGAATGTAGTGGATGTGACACTTGATTATGTGAAGCCTTTGAAAAATGGTCGGTTGGAAACGGGTATGAAATTTAGAGGGCGTTGGATTCCGACCAATATGCAGTTTTACCCAGGTGAAAACTCCCCGATTGATTCTCTGGCCGGTGGAGCTGCAACCTACAAGGAAACGATTCCTGCAGTTTATGGCAATTACGTTTTTGAGTCCAAAAAAATGGAAGCTGAAATAGGATTGAGACTGGAATACATAAAGCTGAACTATGAAGTAAATCCAAATCATCCTACCTACAAAAGTGATGGCTACAATTACTTCCAGCCTTTTCCAAATACTCGTATTTCCTACAAAATCAATGAGTTGAATAAAGTCACAGCATCTTACAACAGAAGAGTGGATAGGCCAAATGAAGTGGATATTCGGATCTTTCCGAAGTACGATGATGCGGAGATTATCAAAGTGGGTAATCCTGCCTTGAAACCTCAGTTTACCAATTCCTACGAACTGGGATGGAAGACAGGATGGAGTAGCGGATCGCTGTATTTGGCTGCTTATCACCGACAGGTGGATGGTACGATCACCAGGATTTCTAGCACTTATGGAGATAGCAAATTGATCTACGCCATCTTCCAAAATGCTGCAAAAAGCTATACTACTGGATTTGAATTGATTTGGGATCAGGATGTAAATGATTGGTATTCATTTGATTTAAACCTGAATGGATACCACAATCAGATCGATGCATTCAAGGTGCAGAACCTCTACCCTGAGCCAAACACTTTCACTGCAGACAAGCAGAAGAATTTTTCAGGAAGTGCAAAATGGAATTCGAAATTCAAGTTCTCGGAGAATTTCACAGCACAGTTAACTGCCATTTATCTGGCACCTGATATCATTCCCCAAGGTAAAATTCAGGAGATATTTACACTGGATATGGGGCTGAAAAAGGCGATCCAATCGGGTAATGGAGAGTTGTTTTTTAATGTGACTGATCTGCTGAATACCATGGTGATCAATAAGATGATAAATGGTAATGACTTCAGCTACACGAGTGCTGATTATTATGAGACGCAAGTATTCCGAGTTGGATATAGTTATAAGTTTTAAGGGGTTTAGCTGACTTAACCATGACATAAAAAAGCTACAGGAAATAGGCTGTTGGCACCGCTGCAAGATACCCTAGCCTGGCCGATAGATGAAAAAGCGGCAGGTTAGTTATAGGATTATAGAAAATTCTCTCAGTTCCTTGAATTTGAAATTTGATCCTTCAAGTCTTCTTTTACGCCGGGTTCTGTCCAAGTTATCTTAATGACATATGACAGATAAATCGTCCACTATTTCCCATTCACTATCAAAAAATAAAGTATTCAATTTTCCCTAAATTTGTAATCACTACTTGTGAAATTCACATGGCACCTGCTGGATAAACACTCAGATGCTGACAAATAAATTCATTCAAAAAAGAAGAATACATGACTAAAAAGCGAATATTTTTTACTGGTGGATCTGGAAAAGCAGGAAGGCACGTGGTAACCTACCTGCTCGACCAAGGACATAAAGTGATGAATGTAGATTTGGTGCCTTTGGATCACCCGGGTGTGGATAATCTGACGGCGGATATTACGGATTCCGGTCAAATGTTTAATGCTATGAGTTCGTATGCCGGGTTAGATGAATTGGAACTGGGTAATGGCGTGCCTAAATTTGATGCCGTAGTTCATTTTGCTGCCGTACCTAGGATCTTAATCAATCCGGATAATGAAACTTTTCGGGTAAACACCCTCGGTACCTATAATGTGATCGAAGCAGCTGTAAAGCTTGGAATCAAGAAAATCATTATAGCTTCCTCCGAGACTACCTACGGCATCTGTTTTTCGGATGGCAAAACTGATCCGAAAGTGCTGCCTCTGGAGGAGGATTATGACGTAGATCCTATGGACAGTTACGGGTTGTCCAAGGTGGTAAATGAGAAAACAGCTCGCAGCTTCCAGAGACGCTCAGGGGTTGATATTTATGCCCTTCGTATCGGAAATGTGATTGAGCCTCATGAATACGCAGAACTGTTTCCGCATTATTTCAGGCACCCTGAGGTACGCCGAAGGAATGCATTCTGTTATATTGATGCGCGTGACTTGGGACAGATTGTGGATTTATGCTTGCAAAAAGATGAGCTTGGTTTTCAGGTTTTCAATGCTGGAAACGATCAAAACGGTGCGATCATTCCTAGCAAGGAATTGGCTGAGCAGTTTTTCCCTGGTGTACCTATTACCCGTGAATTGGGAGAGCATGAGGCCTTGTTTTCAAACCGTAAAATTCGTGAAGTCCTTGGATTCAAAGAGCAGCATAACTGGCAGAAATACCTGCAATGGGAATGATAGCTTGTTTTTCAATAGCCCCTCAAAGGAGATTTGAGGGGCTTTTTCTACCTTGAGAGATGAAAAATTATGATTCTAGGTAAAGACACCAGCACCCTTATTTCCATTTCTTTTCGGCTGGGAATCACTTCTTAATCTGATAGTGCCGCAGCGGCTTTTCTCCCATAAGATGCTCAATAAAGTAGTCCCAGCGCTTTTTGGTAAAGTAGTCACCATCTGTTCTACCAAAGCTATGGTTTCGACTTGGCCAGATGAATAAGTCAAAGTCTTTTCCGGCATTGATTAATGCCTCTGCAAATTTGAAAGTAGCCGAAGGATTAACATTTTCATCTATTCCTCCATGCGCCAATAGAAGATATCCTTTTAGGTTTGCAGCATTAGTGACGTTGGATTGCTCATGGTAGAAATGCCCAACAGGATAACCCATGTACATTTCTGGCCACCAGGCTTTTTCCATTCTGTGATCGTGGTCTCCGGCAGAAGCCACACCTACTTTGTAGAAATCGGGGTACAGCAGCATGGCTCTACCTGCATCATATCCACCAGCTGAGTGACCAAATATCCCGACTTTGTCTATGTCTATAAACTTATGTTTGGAAGCAAGGTTCGTGATGGCTAAGACATGGTCTGTTGTACCGTCTCCAAGATTTTTGTAGGAAATGTCATTGAAAGCCTTTCCTCTACCTGATGTTCCTAATCCATCTACCGTCACTACCACAAATCCTAATTCTGCCATGGGCTGTTGCAAGCCCATTAATCCGGCCCTAAAAGTTTTAGGTGTAATATCTATGTGCGGACCCGAATAGGTATAGTCTATAATAGGGTATTTCTTTTTGGGGTTAAAATCGGTAGGTAAGTAATAGATTCCGTAAATGGTAGTCTTACCATCCTTAGCTGTGGAAGTGAATTGCTGTGGGCTCTGATAGCCTTTTTTGAGTAAATTATAAATGTCAGCTTTGGAAATTTCGTGTACAATTTTCCCTGTTTTCAATTCCCTTACCACGGAGACTGTAGGCTGGTTCACTGTAGAAAAATTATCGACGAAATACTCATTTCCTCTGCTATAACTGATTGAATGATAAGCGTTTTCAGGGGTTAATAATTCTAACCCGCTGCCATCAATATTAACTTTGTAAACCAATGAATAATAGGGGTTTATGTTTTCTTCCTTTCCTGCAGCTTCGAAGTAAATTGTGCTGTTTTCCTCATCTATGGATAGGATGTTTTTTACCACATAATTTCCTGAAGTGATTTGATTCACAAGTTTCCCGGTCTTCCAATCCAGCAAATAGAGTTGATTCCAGCCTGATTTCTCTGTGCCAATTATGAATTGTCCCTTGTCAAGCCTTCTGAAAATATTGTTGTTATTGATATGTGTCGGGGAGGTCTCGGAATAGACTTTCCGGATTTCTTTGGAATCTGTATTGATCTCGATAAGGTCAAAACTTTTAAATCCTCTTTGTAAATAGGTGCCGAAGAGATTTTCACTTTCACTATCCCAGCTTAAGTTCATCCCAATAAAGTGTGGAAGTGAGAGTCTTGGGAACTTTGTCTCCTTTTTACTTTCAATCTCAAACAAAACAGGCGTGTACATCACCACGGTAGAATCCCCGGGTGATGCCCGGTAATACCCCATCAGTTGGGGGCGGAATTTATCATCCTGACTGTTGTCTACTAGCAGCATCTTTTCTGCCAAGCGTAAGTCCACTATTTGGGTTTGGATTTTCTTAGAATCCGGTGACCAATTGATGCTAAAATGCGCTGGGCGTTCACCATTTTCTCCGAGAATCATATCTGACCAGCCCCAATAAGAAGCATATTCATAGTCTTTTTTCCCGTCATAGCTCAGTTGCTTTTCTTCGCCGGTTTCCAGATTTTCTACGAAAAGATTGTAATTCTTCACATAGGCTTTCCAGTTGCCATCAGGGGAAATAGAAACAGCTCTATCTCTGGAATCTGAAGAAGCTCTCTTGGATTCAAGCTTTCCATCGGTATAACTCCAATCTTTATTTAGCCATTCAAAGACCAGTGATCCATCATTTTTGAGTTGAATTCGATTGAATGGGAGACTTTTTGAATCTATCTTTTGTCCGCTTTGGGCACTGAGAAATTTGGCTAATTCTTCATGATCAAAGGCCTCTTGAGTCTGTCCCTTATCAATGTCAGTTAGAAAAAACCGCTTGCCATCCCGGGTGTAGGTCTGATGCCAAAAGCGTTTGTTATCATCCAACCAATTCGGATTTACATCCAAATGATAGACTTCTTTTTGGATAGAATTACTAAGGAAATATTCTGCTTTATGATAGGTGTCTTCGGTGATCTGGGCAAGAGTGTATTGACTACTGAAAGCCAAGACGAGAAGGATCACAGACGAACGAAGGAATGATTTGTGAGGCTGTGTTTTAGACATAAAAAAGGGGATATGGCGTTGAAAATCAAGATATCCCCAAAATTCAGAAGAAACACTTCAGCAATTGACCGAAAGTGATCTTATTTTGTGAGTGGTACTATTTATCCAGCATTTGCGTAGGCATTTTTCAACCAATTGATAACCTCACTCGTTATTTCAGCTTCATTAGCCAAGTGAATCTTGTGACTGCACATACCATTGGTTTTGGTGTCGATTTCCAATATGCCTTCAGCTGGATGACCTTTGAGGTTAATGCCGATTTCATATCGGGTTTTGGTGGCAGGGATGAGCATTGCAAATTGCTTTTTACGTTTTACACTCACATAGGAATTCATATGGGCAAAGTCCACGTCGGAGCCAAATGCTTTTATTTCAGTACTTAGTTTCTCATAAATAGGCAAAAAGTGCTCCTTGCCTTTATATTGCTTGCCGATCAATTCATCTGTGTCATAAGCTGATCCGGCATCTGATTTTAGTGTTTTGTGAGCAACGAGATTTGCAAAACCATGGGAAAATTGATGTGCTGTTTTTAAGAATTTGATTATTTCACCATGCTTTTCGAAGTTTTCTTTTTGAACAATCGCAATCCAACTGATCGAGGCTTTTACCTGTATTTTTTCCTAGATTGTAGATCATTGTTTGAGCAGCTTGATCCATAATATGTTAGGTGTTTGATATTTCTATTTCACAAAGAACTGGGAAGTGGTCTGAGGCTTTCTTGAGTGAATTACTTATAGCTTGAATTGTGGCATTATCCTTTTCTAAATATGGATTCCAAACAGTTCCTTGAATTACCTTTAATCCTTGACTGGCAAGTATGTGATCAATCAATACATTGATTTGATCGCCCGTGATTCGGTCTTTGTACTTGCTGGAATTTGGCGTGTAGCCATAGCTATTGAGTTTTGGCTTGGGTAGAACCGGTTTCAAAACAAATTCTGGTTTCCAGACATCTCCTAGAAGGATTTCAACGGCACTTTTTGAAAATTTATTTTCGTAGAAATCCAGCTCAAATCCATCATTGATATCTCCCATCACCATTACTTGTTGGTTTTTCTCCAAATACTTATCGCAGTGCTCACGAATAGACATACACTCCGCAAATAGCTTGAGTCTATCACGAGCTGAAATCTGCTCGAATCGGGCATAATCTACCATGTCAAAAATTCCTTTTGACTTAGTATGTGCGATTATTACGCGGGTGATCAAACTATCGTCTAAACCTAGAATGCTCAGTTCAAGTGGTGGGCGATAATGTCTGTATTGCTCTTTGATCAGTCGATTTGTGGTGTCTTGTAAGAAAGGCTCGTCAAATCGACTTCCGGTTTTTGTTTCAGGTGTGAACAGAACCTTGACTTTGTCGGGTTTGTATATTGCGCAGAGTTCCTGCTGACCCGCAGAGGGGAAACCATGAATACCTTTGTAATTCGAGCCTGGAATAAAGGTTTGACACCAGATTTCCATTTGTTGGGAAGCAGTTTTTGATCCGTCCACTAGGGTGTTTGGACCTTCTACTATTCCAAGGAAATCCGGATTCATTGCTTTGATCACATCTGCCAATTGCTGACTTCTAGTGAGTTCTTTTCCGGTTGTTTTTGGGTTTCCGTCGGTGTCAAAAAGATCCCGCATCCACTCTACATTGTAAACTCCGATTGTTAGTATCATAAAAATATACTTAGGTTAAAAATCAACCTTAAGTTACATTATTATAGATATTTATCTGACTAACAATTTGTAGTATTTATACTTTGATGTAGATTTTTCTTTTGTCCATCCATAGTCCTATCATCCAAATAACTAGCATGTAGCTGAATGCAAACAGGAAGGAGGCCATTTTAGGAGTCAGCCAACTGGTGAATAAGTTAGTATAAATGAATCTTCTTAAAGTAGTGTCCCCCAACGGAATCATAGACAATAGGCTAATGACCAACCCGGAAAGCACATAAAGGATAAGCGGATTCCTGCCGAAAACCTCGAAGAAATAGGTCCAACCTTTCCACTTTTTGATTTCAATAACTCCAACCAACAGTGCGAGTAAGAATAGGCCAATGCCTATAGTCAATAAAACATAAGAGCTAGTCCATATTTTTTTATTGATGGGAAAGGCTAGGTCCCAGATGTAGCTAACTACTATTAAAGCTATGCCTATCATAAGCAGTTTTTTAACAGTCTCCATGGTGTTGCCCAGTTTCTGAATCATTTTCCCGGCGAGATAGCCGGCGATTACATTTACTATCCCAGGTAAAGTGCTGAGGAGTCCTTCCGGGTCGAAAGGGATTCCCTCGCCGCCGTACATTCTCTCGGGACCTATGAGTGCTAGGTCAAGTTTGATGGCTGCATTGCCAGTCAGGCTATATGGGTCAGCGGCCTCCCCGAAGAAATACATGATGGCCCAATAGCCTAGGAGCGCGATTGCACTGAAAATCCAGCCTAATTTGATGCCTCCATAATAAAGCACAATGGCTGCAAAGAAATAACAAAGGGCGATTCGCTGTAAAACTCCGAAAAGACGCACTTCAGTGATGTCAATAAAACTCATAGCTCCAGTATCTGACAAATCATAAAATGGAAAAGCATTGAGCAGCCATCCTATCAGAAAAATCAATATGGTTCGTTTCCCTACTTTTTTAAAGAACTCATTGCTGGGCATTTGCTGGAGTTTTCTCATGGAAAAACTCATGGCATTGCCGACCACAAATAGGAAAGTAGGGAAGACCAGGTCAGTGGGAGTGAATCCATGCCATTTGGCGTGAGCAAGAGGCGCAAATAAATTGCTCCAGTCACCGGCTGTATTGACTATGATCATGAATGCAATTGTCAATCCGCGCAGCACGTCAAGAGCCAGGTATCGATTAGTTATACCTGGAGAGATAGAATTTTGGACCATTTTAAGGTTGGTAAATTGGGGTGAAAGATTGGGTTTTTATGCAGCCTTAAGATAAAATATTATCTTGTTCTTTACTTAAAAACTTACTTTTTATCCATATATAATCGCGAATCGCATGAAAGATATTTCCATTGAAGACTTTAAAGTGACCAAGACGATTTCCCTTAAATCAATTCCTACAGCAATAGATCTGGAAGCCTCGGAAAAAAAGAAGGAGAAAGAATTGGATAAATTGAGAGAAAAACTCAGTAAGCAACAGGATATAATGTATGCTCATAATAAATATGCTGTCCTGATCTGTTTGCAGGGAATGGATACAGCGGGTAAGGACAGCTTGATTCGGGAGGTATTCAAAGAATTTAATCCTCGCGGAGTGGTGGTTCATAGTTTCAAAACGCCTTCCAGACTAGAACTTCAGCATGATTACTTATGGCGGCATACTGTGGCTTTGCCTCAGCGTGGTAAATATGGCGTTTTTAATCGCACTCATTATGAGAATGTATTGGTGACGCGCGTTCATCCTGAATATATTCTAGGCGAAAATATTCCCGGGATCAATTCAGTAGATGATATCACAGTGGGTTTTTGGGAAAAGCGATTTGAGCAAATCAATAATTTCGAAAAGCAGATCAGCGATAATGGAACGATCATTTTCAAATTCTTCCTGCACTTGGGAAAAGAGGAGCAAAGGCAGAGATTACTTCGTCGGCTAAATAAAGAGAAGCATAATTGGAAATTTTCCCCCGGTGACCTAAAAGAGCGTGACCTATGGGATAATTATCAGAAGTGCTATGAAGAGGCAATTAATAAAACTTCCAAACCGCATGCACCTTGGTACATTATTCCATCTGACAATAAAGAAGCTGCTCGTGTATTGGTGGCCAAAGCAATTTTGGAACACATGAATTCCTTTAAAGATATCCAAGAACCTGAGCTTGATGATAACATCATGGAGAATATCGATATGTATAAAGATATTCTTGCAAAAGAGTCTGGTTAGGTAGAAATTTGTATTCTGAAGCTATAGAAATGCAGAAAAAAGTATAGGTTTATTTTTGACTAATGTTGAATTTTAGTATTTTGATGGACTTTTAACCCATTGATTTTTAATTAGTTGAATTTTTACTACTATGAAAAACTTAGTCAGTCTCCTGATAACTGGATTTGTCTTATTTTCCTGTGCACCCGATGATAATTCAAGTAAATCTTTACCTAATTCAATTATAGCAGATGAGCAGGGCTTATATAACATCGAATTGGTTTTTGATGAATCCTCTGGTTTGGCACCACTCATCAATACTTCCAACTGCCTAAGTGGAGTGGATAGCAAGCCTTGCCAAGAAGATGTGAGGATGCTCAAAAATCAAGTGCTTGAAAAAATCAATCAGATTGATAAATCTATTCAGGTTGACGAATTACATATCAGAGTTTACCTAGATGTATCTGTCTATTTAGGCGGACTGACGGCAGTTCAATATCAAAATTTGGCAGAGAATGCTGCTAACGGTCATTACCTATTGTCTTCTACATTTGAAATCCAAATTAGACGACCAATTATGCAGACGGAATACATTCAGCAGGCTAGACGTCCCATCATGCAGGAGCAACTGAGGTATGATCCAACAACTAAAACAAGCTTGATGATCAAAGAAATCGGCGGAGGTCAACCCGGCTCTTCAAATCCAACTCATCGTGTATGGATAGTAGATACTGGTATTGATTCTACGCATCAGGATTTGAAATTTAGTCCTGCTGAAGTAGCATCTTCTCAAGATTTTACTATTGGTGGCGGTAATAGTGGCCCATTCAAAGATGTCATTGGGCACGGTACTTTCTTGGCTGGAGCCATCGGCGGACTAGGCTCTACAGATCCAAGTTATACACAGGGCTATGGCGTAAACGGGGTGTGGCCTGGGGCAAAAATGGTTTCTATTAAGATTTTTAAAGACAACAACGGTAAAGCAAATAGTGGTAGTATAACATCTGCTTTAGAGTACATATTGATCCAATCAGTTTCGGGAGATATAGTGAATTTAAGTTGGGGGATAAATTTATCTCCAAAAAAATGTGATGATCCCCCATATAATAAAATATATGAAGTGATTGATTCACTGGCATCAAAAGGAGTAAATATTGTGATGTCAGCGGGCAATGAAGCAGAAGAATCCTTGACCAATTTCCCCGGTTGTATCAATTTGGATTCCAGACCTGATTCGGTTAAATCTAAAATTTTCACTATCGGATCTGTTGAGGTTCCTGTTTCTGGAACCTATTATTACTCGATCTTCTCAAATTACGGAAAACCTTCAATTGATTATTTGACTCCGGGAGAGGATGTATTTACTACAGCACCAGATGGTAAATATGTGCTAGTGTCGGGTACATCCATATCAGCAGCTATATTCTCTGGAATTCTTTATGGCAACTCCAATCCAGATACCTTAGCGATGATTACTAGAGGTGCCGCCGCAGGAGCTGCCGACCCTTCTTATCCGATAGCAAAAGTAAGAAATTAGCAAGCCTAACTTATTCCTATCTCTGGTGAAGCAAACAACTACTGCTGTCACTTTCCTTGATTGAGATCATTGGATTGTAATTGCTGATTTTGTTCATACAATTTTTCATCTATTTGATTGAGAATTGATTGCATCGCAGGATCTTTTATATAGTCTCTAAAAATAGGATTAGCTCTAATTTGAAATTCATCCCTGAAGCCAGTGGAAAATGCTTGATATAGGTATTGGATTAGTTTGGTTTTGTTTTTTCTTATTCCTTCCAATTGGGCTAGATCAAACCAAAGATTCGAATCATTTTTAATAGATTCCACGGAATTTTCCCGTGCCTCTATTGCGCTTGCTATCAGTTCCTTGGCCTGTTGTTCATAGCCCTTTTGTAAATATGCATATGCTAAGAAAATTGGGGTGGAATCATAAATGTCATTCAGCGTATTAGGATTAAGTACAAGGATCTTTTCAAACAGTTCGATAGACCTGTCCATATCCCCAGCCATAAAGGAGATATATCCCGCAGATGAGTAATTATAGACTGAATTGGTAGTGTTATTCTCTAGGATTATATCAATAATCTTTACTGCTTCTCTCAATTTGCCTTGTTCCAGATAGACATAAGCGAGTTGTTCGCAGGTGACTGCATCAAAGGTGATAGCCTTTGATGCTTCAAGCCAGTCTATTGCCAGCTTCGGATGATCTAATATTCTATAAATCCAGCCTGTGATTTGACTGGGAATGTAATTTGAAGGATTCAGCGATGCTGATTTGATTTGGAGCTTTAGGGCAGGGATTAGTTCACCTTGTGTCATATAGACAGTTGCCAAATTCCCCATGGCGCCACTAAAGTTTGGGTTGAGTACCAAAGCCTTTTCCAAAGAAATCTGGGCGTATTCGATCTTACCCTGATAGTAATACACCGATCCTCTAGACTTAAATGCCTCTCCGAGATATTGATCGATATCCAAGGCATGTGCACTGGCATTTAAACTGGAATCAAGCCAATTTTCCCCTTCACCAAAATACACCAATCTGGCGTAGGAATCAGCCAACCCGGTATAGGCTAAGGCATAATTTGGGTCAATTTCAAGTGCGGCTTTGTAATACCTTATGGCTTCCAAAGTTTCGCTTTTTGTGCTTTTACCATAACTTTCCTTTGCTTTTAAATAAAGCTCATAGGCCTCAAAACTGTTAGTTTGCTCTTTGGAAATCTGTTCTTTTTCTTTGGAGCTTAGATTGCTATTGAGGACGGTGGCGATTTTGGAAGCGATCTCTGTTTGGACCTTGAAGATATCCTTTACCTCTCTATTGAAGGTTTCTGTCCAAAGATTTTTGTTTTCTATAGGATCAATCATCTGGACATTTATCCGGATTTTATCTCCAATCCATTCTATTGAACCTTTGAGAATGGTGGTGACATCCAGCATTTTAGCTATTGAATCTAAAGGGATATCAGAGTCTTGATAGTTGGAAACGGCATCCTTATCAATCACCTTGATACTTTCAATTTTGGAAAGGTGAGAGATTATATCCTCAGTCAGACCATCTGCAAAAAACGCCAGATCGGGATTGGTAATGATGTTGGTAAAGGGCAATACGGCGACAGATTTATCCTTTTCCCAAGTGTATTCATTCCACAGTAAGGAATAGATCAGGAACACTGAGAGGACAAACGAAACGGCTAGACCTGCCCAAAATTTCCAAGGTTCCTTTTCCTGACTTTTCACTGTCTGGATCATTTCCTTACGTTTTGGGATAGCCAAAGGTCTATTGGATAAGGCAAAAAGCTCCAGCGCTTTTGTTACATTTTTCAACCTAAAGGAGCCTAAACTTACATGGCTAAGGCTTGAATTAGGAGGGAGTTCTTCCAATACTTTGGAAGAAAAAAGGACACAGGAGGGTACGCCAATGCTTTGAACCCTTGAAGCGATATTGACAGCATCCCCGTAAACGTCTCCATGATCTAAGATTACCCCACCGCAGTGCAGACCAATTCGTAGTTTAAGGTCTCCTCTTTTGATCCATTCCTGCTGAATCTCAAGACTTGCTTTTAAGGCTTCTTCGGCTGTCTCAAAAGTAGCCAGAATTCCATCCCCAAGTTCTTTAATTACTAATCCGTGGTATTTGTGAAGAATGCGATTGTGAAGATCTAGGTTTTGCTTCATCAGCTCAAACGCTTGGTCTTCGTCTTGCCCCATTAGCAGGGTATAGCCCACTATGTCAGAAAAATAGACGATCGATTGCTTCCGATTTAGCTCTTGATTCATAAAAAATCGCAAAAGTGGGTGATAACCTTACATTAACTCATGCTAGTCAGCCAATTAATCTAAGCATTTTTCAGGAGCTTAGAAAATCACAGGGGTTGCTTGAATCTGATTTACGATTCGATAGGTAATTTATAGGCGTATCCGATTTTTTCCAGTAGTGAGATGTAATAAAAATAGGATGTGCAAAACACTTGCCCTATTGAAAGCTACTTATTTTTAGTCTTCTATGCAGGCAAAATAAGTTTTTTCAACCTACTTATTTGTAGGAATCATGTTACTGGAATCATATCGGATAGCTATTTTGCATTTAAACTAGGTTCAAAAGAATTCTAAATCTCCTCTTAATAGCTATTCATTAAAAATCACCTCATCTACAAATACCCAGCCCTTACTGCCAGCATTTGAATGCCATTTTGGTAGATGAGGAAGAGGTGTTACTGTGATTTTTAGCTTTTCGTAATTTGTATTTGCAAGTTCAAAGCTTAGTAATTCAGATCTTGCAGAAGATGCTTTAGAGGAAGGTGTAGGAGTACTTCTTGCCAATTGCTTCCATTTTCCATTTTCTAAGCCTTGAATTAGCACCTTTGCAGGAGGGAAAATATGTGCGCCTTCATTGTAAAGTAAACTGAGTGAAACTTCAGCTGGCTTCTTGGAGCTTAGAAAACTGACATCTAAAACCATCGGCTCATCCTGAAATCCCAGCCACTTTTGACCATGGTTTGTAGCATCAGCTTTCTCCAAATCAAAAAGGGTTGCTGTGCCTGAGGCCTTATATTTTGAGTTTGGCTCGTAGAATAGAGATGATTCAGAAGGCTTGATTCCAGAATGCATAAAAACTGATTCTATTACTTTTGAACCTTTCCACTCTGCGGCATAGGCCTTAGCCATTATCTTGCCCGTAGTTTTGACAAAAATCGGATGGCTATAAACAGCACTTGAAATACTATCAGGCTCAGTAGCATCCAAGGTATAACGAATTTCGACTGACTTAATCGGGTGAGAAAGTTTTAGCTCAAGACTGTCTTGATAAATAATTTCAGATTGAGTGATGATAGGACTATTCAGCTCATATATTATACCTTTCCCATCAAAACCAAAGTCTATTTCGGTGTCTGGAAGTGCCCTTTGAATAGTTTGCTGATCTTGAGTATTCAATCCCGTTTCCCATAAATAGAGCTTTTTCAATGACTTCATGTTAGCGAGATTTTGTAGCGATGCATGGTCAATTGTGTTACCAGAAACCGCCAAAACTTCAAGTGTATTGAGTTCGGAAATCACCTTCAGCTGCTCAGCCTCCAAGTCAGTGAAATTCAATTGGAGTTCTTCCAAGTGTTTGAAATCCTTTATAAAGGTAAGGTCGATTCTGGCTAAAGGCATCTTATTCAGACTAAATCGAACGATTTGATTCTTGACTTTTTTTAGATCAGAAAGGGACTTTGGGGGAAAAGCTGAAATACCAAAGTAGGAGACATCCAACGCTGGAGATTCTGGGAAAAGTGGTTGGACGGAGCGAAAGGAAGTGTTTAACGCCTGAATTTCGTCTCGGTCTGCAGGCTCGAAGGAATAGATTTTATTTCCCTCAAACTTCACTGATGCCAACTGGTATAGTTCATTTGTATCAGGCAGAGAAACTAGTTTTTGATCAAAACTAGCTCCAGTCGCAACCCACTCACTAAGGATCAGCATCTCCTCATCAGTCAATTGAGTTTTATTTTTTGGAGGCATGTGCTTCTTGTCATCCATTGGAAGATTAATCCGCTGAATAAGTAGGGATTTCTCAAAATCACCTGCAAGTACAAACGGCCCTGTTTTTCCGCCCTTTTGCAAGCCTTGGATGTGATCCATTCTAAGTTCACCTTTTACCTTGCCTTCTTTATGACAGCTGATACATTTTGCTTGTAAGATTGGCTGGACAACGTTTCCAAAAATCTCAGCTTCGGCTAGTGGAATTACCTCAATTTCATTTGACTGAATAGGGGCCAAAAGAAAATCCTCACCATGTGTCAATCCCGCTCCCCAATGCCCCGTGGCAATTATCGCAATAGCTAATGCGATACTGGAAATCCGAATTAGTTTGGCTTGGATGGATCTAAAAAAATAGAGGATTATGCAGCCTGAGAAAACCAGAAGACCTCCCCATTTGTGCCAGGTTAGAATATCTCCGGTGTATTCCTCCTGAGCCAATATCAACCCAGCAAGCACTGTGATTCCAGCGAAGTTGCATCCCGCCAAAAAGCTGATTTCTCCTATTTCTCTGATCTCAGGTTTTTTATCAATCCCCGGAATCCAGAAAAACAGCACGCCCATCAATAATAATACAATAGGAAAGTGTAAAAGAATAGGATGGCTTCTGCCTACTACCTGTAGCCAATCTGGCAAAACCACCGAATTTCCAGCAAGAGTGATGATAAGTGTGAGTCCTATCCAGATAAAAAGGGTGCTTTCCAGAATGGATCTGATCGAAGAAATCTTGAGCATAAGTATTCTAAGCAATTAAGTCTTTTACTACTTTGCCAGAAACATCCGTCAGGCGATATCTTCTACCTAGGTGCTTGTAGGTCATTCGCTCATGGTCAATGCCCATGAGGTGAAGGACTGTAGCTTGGAAATCATGCACGTGTACGGGGTTTTCGGTGATATTATAGCCAAATTCATCCGTTTCTCCATACACCATTCCTGATTTCACTCCACCACCAGCCATCCAGATGGAGAATGCACGAGGGTGGTGGTCACGGCCGTAATTGTCCACCAATATTTTCCCTTGGCAGTAATTAGTTCTTCCAAATTCACCGCCCCAGATAACCAATGTCTCATCCAGTAAGCCTCTTTGTTTCAAATCAGTGATCAAAGCTGCTGAAGCCTGATCCACATCTTCTGCTTGTAGTCGCATTTCATTGGGTAAGTTGCCATGCTGATCCCATCCTTGATGATAGAGTTGCACAAATCGAACGCCACTTTCTGATAGTTTTCTAGCCAATAGGCAATTGGCAGCATAAGTCCCTGGAACCAGGCAATCGGGTCCGTAAAGTTTGATGATGCTCTCAGGTTCTTTGGAAACATCCGTCATTTCCGGAACGGCTGTTTGCATGCGATACGCCATTTCGTATTGTTTCACCTTGGCGGTGATTTCAGGATCATTGAATTGCTGCATGTTTAGCTCATTCATCGCAGCAATTTGATCTATCATTTTTCTACGCTCCGAACGGCTCATGGAATCAGGATCCTTGAGATACAGCACAGGGTCTTCAGAATTGGAAAACTGTACTCCTTGGTGAGTTGCATCTAGGAATCCATTACTCCAAAGTTTGGAATAGACTCCCTGACCATTACCACGTCCGCGACTTAGCAGTACAGAAAATGCGGGAAGATTACTGTTTTCACTTCCTAGGCCATAGCTCAGCCATGACCCCATACTTGGTCGGTTTCCAACCTGTGCTCCAGTTTGGAAGAATGTAAGTGCGGGATCATGATTAATGGCATCGGTATGCATGGATTTTATGATACAGATATCATCGACTATGCCGGCGGTATGTGGAAATACCTCAGATATCCAAGCTCTTGATTCTCCGTACTGATCAAACGTGTAATGGGATCCTACCAAAGGAAAAGAGGATTGACCAGAGGTCATTCCGGTTAGGCGCTGTGAGCCTCGAATGGATTCAGGGAGTTCCTCTCCCATTCGCTCATTCAAAAGAGGCTTGTAATCAAAAGATTCCAATTGACTTGGAGCGCCATTCTGAAACAGATAAATTACTCTTTTGGCTTTGGGAGCAAAATGGGGAAGTGCATTCATCATAGCTTCTTCAGCTTCTGATCTTCCTGAAAAAAGATCAGGAACTAAAAGCGATCCCAGTGCAATACTTCCAACGCCTAGGCTAAGTCTGGATAGAAACTTCCTTCGATTATGATTCAGTCCTTCTTCTACTATTTCCTTTTCCATATCAGCTCTTGGTAATGGTTTCCTCCAAATTATAAATACTCACGATTACCTGCATTAGTGCGGCGGTTTCTGGATTGATATGCTGTTCTTCCAATGGATACTCACCTACACTTAAGGTAGGAAGAATCTGATCTGGATTTTCCCTAAATCGCTCTAATTGATCTTCGTAATAGGAGAGAAGGATGGACTTTTCCTTACTGCTTAAATCTCTACAAACGATACGTTTGAATGAGGTAGCGATGGCTGTTTCTTTATCTTCATTTTCATTCCACATTTTTCCGGCTAAGACGCGAGATGCTTCCAATATCATTGGATCATTCATCATCACCAGTGCCTGCAACGGCGTATTTGTGCGGCTTCTTCCGATCTCGCATCGATCTCTATTACTGGAATCAAAGATAATTGCTTTAGGAGGCGGGACTGTTAGTTTGATAAAATTGTATAGCCCTCTTCGGTATAATTTATCACCCTTGTCTTGGATATAAGTTGCCAGCACGCCACGTCCTGAGGTCGCTGCTTCCCAGATGCCTTCCGGCATGTAGGGTTTTACGCTAGGTCCACCTAGTTTTCTCACCAATAAGCCACTGCTCGCCAGCACCAAATCCTGTATATTTTCTGCAGGTAAACGCAGACGGGGAGCTCTGGCCAGGTACAAGTTTTCAGGATCTACCTTGAGATGCTTATCAGAGATTTCAGCAGACTGTTTGTAAGTAGCCGAACTTAGAATTTGCTTCATCAGGTGCTTGATATCCCAGCCATTTTCCATAAAGTCAACTGCCAGCCAGTCCAATAATTCGGGGTGGGTGGGAAGATCCCCTTGCATCCCAAAATCACCTGCAGACTTGACTATGCCTTGTCCGAAAATCTCCTGCCACATCAGATTGACAAATACTCTAGCTGTCAAAGGATTTTCCCTTGCTGTGATCCATTTTGCCAGCCCTAGGCGGTTCTTTTCCAAATCCTCCGGGAATTTCATAATAGAAGACGGAGTGGATGGCTCCACTTCTACGGTAGGTGCGTCATAAACTCCTCGATCGAGAATAAAGGTAGGACGCTGCTCTTCCAATTCTCCCATCACAGAGACACTTAATTTGGAGGTGTCGGAATAGTTTATAAAACTCATGATACCAGATAAGTCTTCCTGATCTACCCAGAGAATTGGAGTTTTCGCTGGCTTTGACTGGGATACATCTCCTTGATACCCTTTTTCGGGGGTGTTATTGAAAAAGGCAAACATCTCATAATACTCTTTCTGAGAAACAGGATCATATTTATGATCATGGCACTGGGCACATTCCATGGTGATGCCTAGAAGACCTTTGCTCACGGTGTTGGTTTTGTCAAGCACGTATTCTATTCGGTATTCTTCATCGATTACACCACCTTCCTCAGTGTATTTGTGATTTCTGTTGAAGGCTGTAGCTAGAATTTGTTCTTTATTTGCATCCGGTAAAAGATCACCTGCTAGTTGCCAGGTGACAAATTGGTCATAGGGCATATTTTCATTGAATGCATGAATCACCCAATCCCGATAAGGCCATTGCGTACGGATATTGTCATCCTGATAGCCATAGCTGTCGGAATATCGGGAGATATCCATCCAAAGGATAGCCATTTTCTCTCCGAATCCTGAATCCTCAAGCAATCCATCCAGTAAATCTTCATAGGAAAGTTTACCAGTGAAATCTCCAAATCTATCCAACACTTCAGGACTTGGTGGCAATCCAGTTAAATCAAGACTTGCTCGCTTGATCAACTCATACGGTTTCGCTTCAGAATTTGGTGGAAGACCTTTTTGCTTCATTTTTTTCAAAGTGAAGCGATCTATTTCATTGATAGTCCAATCTGTTTCTTCAGGAAGCTTAGCTTTTTCTGCTTTTACAAAAGCCCAGTGAGGCTCATATTTGGCTCCCTGTTCGATCCATTTTTTGATTAGTTGGATTTCTACTTCAGATAAGGCAAGATTGGATTCTGGTGGAGGCATAAGCTCTCCTGGATCTTCAGATGTGATTCTATGGTAAACAGTTGATTCTTCTAAGATTCCGGGTTTGATGACAAATTGGTTTGGATCATCTTTCAAAGCTGCATAAGCGCCTGCTTCTGTATCCAAGCGCAGTTCTGATTCTCGCTTATTGGCATCTGGTCCGTGACATGCAAAGCACTTATCAGAAAGAATTGGGCGAATATGAAAATTGTAGCTTACCTGTCCGATATCTGATAGCTGTATTTCATCGCTTTGTTTTGGATTGCAACTAAAAATAGCCGCGCCAAAGCAAGAGAAAGCCAAGAGCCTTAGAATTTGGGAAAGAGTCATTTTTGGGTCAAATCAATGTCAGAATCATCCTCAAACTAGTGATAATTTGAACAAATAGTATCCTGACCCTTATATTTTCACTTTCGCTTTTAATGTAAGGATGATTACTTAAGTTTAAATATTAATTAACAGAAGATTGTTTTGTTAATTATATAATTAACTCTGTTTTTAGCTTTGAAGAACTACATTTGCATTATTAGGAATATTGTAGTGTGAATATTTTGAATTTTGTCTAGAACAAAAAATAAAATTATGAATTAGATCGTACAAATCCATTTTCAAAGACTTTGCACCTGTAGAGGTCATGACGCTCACGGATTATTTTACCATAAAAACCTTCAACAATTCAATATGAAATTCGCTAAACTGACATTGCTGTTTCTTATCGTTTCTCTATTGCAGAGTTGCAATAATAAAGGGGTTGATGATAAATCTCAGGATTTCAAAACAATAGAGATATCCAGGGATTTTTTTTCGGGTGACTCACCGGGATTACAAATTGAAATTCTAGATACTATAAATCTTGAAGCTCCTGGAAATCCTTCACTTACATCAGTCCAGGATATTGCTTTTTCCCAGGGTTTTTTTCTTATCCTGGATAACAGACAGGGCCTTTTAAAGTTTGACAATAGCGGTAGTTTTCTCCAGAAAATCGGAGAGATGGGAGAAGGTCCTGATGAATATAGTATGCCCTATGCGATTCACTTGGATGATAAGGAAAAGGTGGTCCTTGTGTTAGATTGGCAGAAAAGGGTAGTGATTTCGTATGACCTTGAGGGGACCTTTGATTCGTCAAGTCAAAGACTGCCAGGGCAGCCGATCTCCTTTTACAAGAATAATGACACTCTTTTGGTAGTTCAGGAGACGCTTATTGGTACCAAAGAAAAACCCCGGCAGGTGTTGGTAAGCTCGATTGAACCAAAAACCCTTGATGTCAAACACTGGGAAAGGCCGCTTTACGGCTATCATTCAGATTACACAAGTATCCATTCAATCCCCAGGATATTAAGCCGGGTAAAAAACACAAACTTATTTTATATGCCAATTATTCGGGACGATATATCATCTCATAGTGACACGGATACGATTTTTAGAAAGGAGGAGGATCACTTGGTTCCGGAATACCTGATTAATTTAACTGGATTTGACAATACACAGCAGTTGGCAATAAACCATGTAGTTATGTCCGATAGTTATGCGTTTTTACGTGTTGTATATGAAAATCGTATCTATCATGCGGTAATTGATTTAGTGAACAATCGTCCACTAATTCATTTAAAGCAACTATTTGATCGGGAAGTTACGGGAGAGATCATTCCGCGCCAATTAAATGGAGATATTTATTATTCTATTGTGAGGAATGAGGAAGGTGTAATAGAGAAAAATCCTATGATAGTTATGTATCGGTTACCAACTGCCTTGAGCTATAACAGAGAAGTAAGTAGTGATTAGTTAGGTCATTTTGCAGTGCGATAGACAATACAAATAACAAAAAAAGCTGCCCAATTTTCTGGACAGCTTTTTCAATGTGATTTTACTGCTTATCCCTTAATCACCGAGAAATCAAAGTCTTCCAGAAACTTGGTGGTGAAATTCCCATCTTTAAATTGCTCGTTTTCCAATAACGCGATATGGAAAGGTATGGTAGTTTTCACACCATCAATTACAAATTCTTCCAGGGCTCTTTTCATTCTCACAATCACTTCTTCTCTGGATTGGCCGCTGACGATCAGCTTGGCAATCATGGAGTCGTAATTAGGGGGAATTACGTAGCCAGCATACACGTGGGAATCAATTCTGACGCCACGTCCACCTGGAATATGAAGGTTCTGGATTTTTCCCGGACTTGGTCTGAAACCATGAGTAGGATCTTCGGCGTTTATTCTACATTCCATAGCGAAGAGCTTAGGATAGTAATTTCTTCCAGAAATTGTTTCTCCTGCTGCTACTTTAATTTGTTCTTTGATCAGGTCAAAATCAGTGACTTCTTCAGTGATTGGATGTTCTACCTGAATTCGAGTATTCATTTCCATAAAGAAGAAATTGCGATGCTTATCAACGAGAAACTCAACTGTACCCGCTCCTTCGTAGCCTATTGCTTCAGCGCCTTTGATGGCAGCCTTACCCATTTCTTCACGAAGTTCGTCAGTGATGAACGGAGAAGGAGTTTCTTCAATTAGTTTCTGGTGCCTTCGCTGAATGGAGCAATCTCTTTCAGAAAGGTGACATGCTTTTCCTGTTTTATCTCCGATGATCTGAATCTCTATGTGTCGAGGTTCTTCTACATATTTTTCAAGATATAATCCATCGTTTCCAAAGGCTGCGGCTGATTCCATTCTAGCATCATCCCAAGCTTTTTTGAATCCGGCTTCCTCTTTCACAATCCTCATTCCGCGTCCACCGCCTCCGGCAGTTGCTTTTAGAATGACCGGGTATCCCATTTCATTTGCGAGCTTGATCCCTTGCCCCATGGATTCCAAAATTCCTTCCGAACCTGGAATAGTAGGTACACCGGCAGCTTTCATGGTGGCTTTGGCAGTAGCCTTGTCACCCATTTGATTGATCATTTCAGGGCTAGCACCGATGAATTTGATTCCATATTCTTCACAGATCTTAGAAAACTCTGCATTTTCGGAAAGGAAGCCATATCCAGGATGAATGGCGTCAGCATTGGTGATTTCTGCAGCGGCTATGATTCTGGGAATATTTAAGTAGGAGTCGCGGCTAGGAGCAGGTCCTATGCAGACAGCTTCGTCAGCAAATCTGACGTGCAAACTATCCTTATCCGCAGTAGAATAAACCGCCACGGTCTCAATACCCATCTCCTTACATGTCCGGATGATTCTTAGAGCAATTTCACCTCTATTGGCAATTAGTATTTTTTTAAACACAGCTATTTAATTATTGTTGAAAAAAATTAACCCGCTGGATCTACAAGGAACAATGGCTGATCATATTCTACAGGTGTAGAGTTGCTCACCAAGATTTCGACGATTTTACCGGAAATTTCAGATTCGATCTCATTGAAAAGCTTCATCGCTTCGATAATACACACCGTTTCACCTGCTTTTATAGAATCACCAACAGTTACAAATGGATCCGCATCTGGGCTTGAGGTAACATAGAAGGTACCGATCATTGGGGATTTGATCTCCACCAAATTGGATGGTGCTGCTTCTGCTGCAGGAGCAGCGGCAGGGGTGGAGGAAGGGGCTGGAGCCGGGATAGCTGCTGGAACTGGAGCAGAAGCTACTTCTACCATTCTTGGTAAAGAAGATTCTGCATATTTTTTAATAGAAAGTTCGAACTCGTCAGTCTTGATTTTAACTTCCGCCAAACCAGAATTGGAGATGTAATCGATCAACTCCTGAATCTCTTTTGCTTTCATAGGTTTATTATTTAAAGGTGCCAAAAGGCAGTTTTATAAATGGGTTTTAAAAGAATAAAGCTGTGTAATTTAATGAAATCACACAGCTAAACTAAGTTATTTTACTCTTTCCGAATATGAACCATCACGGGTATCTACCTTGATTAGGATGTCTTGCTCTACAAAAAGTGGCACCATCACAGTGGCACCAGTTTCTACTGTAGCTGCCTTCAGTGCGTTGGTAGCGGTATCTCCTTTGATACCTGGCTCCGTGTAGGTAATCATCAATTCAACGAATGGAGGAAGCTCAACTGCAAGAGGGGTTTCCGTCTCATCGTGAATTAAAATATCCACTAACTGACCGTCTTTCAGTAGATTAGCTCTTTCGATTAGTTTTTCCTGAATAGAAATCTGTTCGAAAGTGGTGGTGTCCATGAAGTTGTAGCCCATGTCATCGGCATATAAAAACTGATGAGGTCTTTTCTCTACCCTGGCTGTTTCTACTTTCTCTCCTGCGTTGAAAGTTTTATCAAGTGTTTTTCCAGAAGTAATTCCCTTCATTTTGGTTCTGACAAATGCGGGGCCTTTTCCTGGTTTGACATGCTGAAACTCAACAATCGAGTAGATGTCATTATTCATGACCAAACAAAGTCCGTTTTTAAAATCTGCAGTACTAGCCATATTTTTATGATCGTATTATTTTCCTATAAATTTATTTTGGGTCGTAAGCCCATTTAAGGTATATGGAACCCCACGTGAATCCACCTCCAAATGCTGCGAGCACTAGATTGTCACTTTTTTTCAACTGACTTTCGTAGTCCCATAGGCAAAGAGGTATCGTGGCTGCTGTTGTGTTGCCATACTTTTCTATGTTCATCATCACTTTATCCGAGCCGATTCCCATCCGATTGGCTGTAGCATTGATGATTCTGAGATTGGCTTGATGAGGAACGAGCCACGCAATATCATCGCCTGTCAATCCATTTTTTAGCATAATCTCCGCACTGACATCTGCCATATTAGTCACTGCAAATTTGAATACTGAAGAACCTTCCTGATAGGCATAGTGCTCACCTGAATCCAAGGTTTCTTGGGTGGCAGGTCTGCGACTTCCTCCCGCTTTCATGTGAAGGTATGGAGCACCAGATCCATCGGATTTGAGAATGGCATCCATAATACCCAAATCTTCGGTAGTAGGCTCCAGCATTACTGCTCCAGCACCATCACCGAAAAGGATACATGTAGCTCTATCCGTGTAATCGACAATAGAGGACATTTTATCAGCTCCAACTACAATCACTTTCTTATGAGTACCTGTCTGGATAAACTGGCTTCCCATCTGAAGGGCATATAAAAAGCCTGAGCATGCTGCGCCAACATCGAAACTATAGCTGTTTTTGGCGCCTACTAGATCGGCGATGATATTTCCTGTAGCAGGGAAAGGCATATCTGGAGTAACCGTGGCGCAGATGATCAAATCTACCTCTAGCGGATCGGTGTCTGTTTTTTCCAAAAGACCTTTTACGGCTTTGGCACCCATTATTGAGGTGCCTTGATCTTCTCCTTTAAGTATTCTTCTCTCTTTTATTCCTGTTCTTGAGACGATCCACTCGTCATTTGTATCTACAAGTTTCTCAAGTTCTTTGTTGGTCAACCTGTATTCCGGAACGTAACCTTGTATTCCGGTGATCATGGCTCTGAGTTGGTCCATTATGCTGGGGTTAAGCTAAGATGATTAAATCAAAATCATCTCAAACTGTATGTTATGGATGTGTTCTATTCTGTAAGGAAGGCAAAAATATTACAATTGTCATTCTCTACCAAAAGAAATCCATCATTGGAAAGTATAAGGCTTGATAAACAAGCGGTATTGATCGGCTGAAAACAAAAAAATCCATCCGCAAATAGCAAATGGATTTATATGTGATTCAGCTGACTGGTTAAGCCAAAATTTCTTTCTCGATGATAACTTGTCCTTTGTAGTACAATTTACCGTCCAACCAGAAAGCTCTGTGTGGTAGGTGCATTTCACCTGTAGTAGGACATTTTGCCAAACCTGGAGCCTCCAACTTGTAATGAGTTCTTCTTTTATCTCTTCTGGTTTTCGAAATTTTTCGTTTAGGATGTGCCATTTTATGCGTGGTTTATAATTATTCCTTGTTTTTTAACTTTTTTAAAAGATCCCACCTGGGATCCACTGTCTTATTATTATCTTCATCGGACTCCGATTCATCTCCTATGTCGTCAGAATCTTGCCCATCTATGTAAGCGTAGAAACCTTCTCCTTCGTATTCTTCATCATCCATTTCATTTCTGTAATCGGGGTGAATTTTCTTTGATGGCAAAGCCAGCAAAATAAATTCGTAAATCAACTGAGCCACATTGACTTTCGGAGTGTCCCGAGTAATCATAATGACGTTTTCATCGATTTCTTTTTCTTCAGCTCCAAACTTATAGATCATCTTTTCATAAAAATCTAAGGGCTGTATAAAAGGCTCCAGACTTCTATCGCAAGTCAGTATCACTGTCCCTACGATATGAAAATCCATTTCAATTAGGTTTGGGCCGACTTTCATAATGACCCGTGCGGTCAAATTGCCTTTGTCTACAAGTTCGTTGTCTTCGAAGTGCTGGAAAAATTCATCTCCAATTTCGAAGTCAATTTCATGGATGCCATCGAGGAATTTAATGACCTCAATATCAAATGTTCTCCAGAATTTCACGATACCTCCTCTCGATTTAAGACCGCAAAAATAGTGAATTATAATAAAAGGATGAAAGAGATTTAGAAATAATATTTGGTTTCATGTATTTTAATTGTTTTTCAGAGGTCATAACCTGCCCCGTGACGAAGGAAACGGGATAGCCTGTCCCGTCCGCCGCGGCGGATCGGGAGAATCTCGCTTGATAGATAATCATCTCAATGCATGACACTAGAAACATGCTCGATTTCATATATAAATCTCTCGTTTTCCTTCTCAATCCTCCGATTCCTGTGGATTGTGGTGTTGAATAATATCTGCTGCAAGGAAAATAGCTGCTCTCATTGAGCCTTCGTCAGCGACGTTTTTCCCAGCTATATTGTAAGCAGTGCCATGATCTGGAGAGGTTCTAACTACAGGCAAGCCAGCAGTGACGTTTACCCCAATACTGAAAGCCATGGCTTTGAAAGGCACTAATCCTTGGTCATGATACATTGCCAACACCCCATCGAATTTAGTATGGTGTGCCATTCCAAAAAAACCATCAGCAGGGTAGGGGCCGAATACCATTTTGTTTTGGTCTTTAAGCGAATGAATAGCGGGTTTGATGATTTGTTCTTCCTCCTCACCCAAGAGCCCATCTTCCCCTGCGTGAGGATTAAGTCCTAAAACGGCAATTTTTGGTTTATTTATACCGAAATCATTCTCAAGGCTTTTAAGAAGAATAGTGGCTTTTTCAATAATTTTTTCTTGAGTTATACTGTCAGCCACCTTTGCCAAAGGCACATGACCGGTAACCAGTCCAACTCGAAACTGCTCTGCTACCATAAGCATCAGACTTTCTTTAGACCCCACTGCCTCTGTAATGTATTCTGTATGTCCAACGAAGTGAAGCTGGTCCGAATTGACATTATTTTTATTGAGCGGAGCGGTGACTAAGGCCTGGATTTTACCTGATTTCAGATCATCAACTGCCATTTTCAGTGCTTCCAAAGCAAATTTTCCTGCTTCTTGTGTTTCCACTCCGGGAATTACCTCTGGACATTCTTCGGTTACATTGATGACATTGATGCGCTTGTGCTGAATCTCATCAATGCTTCTGATCTGCGTAAAATTAAAATCTTCTATCCCCAGTTGCTTTCTGTAGAAGGTCAGCACTTTACCGTGCGCATAGATCAGGGGGGTGAATGACTTGTACGTTCTATTGTCCAGCAAGGCTTTCATGGTGACTTCTACGCCTATTCCGTTGATATCGCCAATGCTAATTCCGATAATGGGTTTGATCTTTCGTTGATGCATATTAGTTAATATATGGACTTAGGGTTAAGGTTTGGCCAAGCATGCCTCAGTTCGCTAGTCCTTTAGAATTATTCTCTTAATTTTGGTTTCGCAATTTATAAAAATTTATCTGAGCTAACCGATGGAAAAGGTCAAAGCCAAGAAACACTTGGGACAGCATTTTTTGACCGATTTGGGTATTGCGGAGCAAATAGCACAAGCGGTCAAAGGGCATCATGAAGTATCGAAAGTCCTAGAAATAGGACCTGGCATGGGGGTACTTACTGATTTCCTTTTGAAGGGAAATTTAGATCTGTATCTAATAGATATCGATAAGGAATCCATTGCATACCTGCATAAGAAATATCCTGAACTTGGAGATAAGATTATTGAAGGGGATTTTTTGAAAATGAATCTGGATGAGGCATTTCAAGATAAGTTTGCCATCATAGGTAATTTCCCCTACAATATTTCTTCCCAGATTTTCTTCAAGGTGCTGGAAGTAAAAGATCAGGTGACAGAAGTGGTATGTATGCTACAAAAAGAAGTGGCTGAGCGTATAGCCTCACCAAAAGGAAATAAAGACTACGGGATATTGTCTGTGCTTTTGCAGGCTTATTACGATATAGAATACTTATTTACTGTTCCTCCTCACGTATTTGACCCTCCACCTAGAGTCAACTCTGGGGTAATCCGGCTGACCCGAAACGGTACGAAAAAATTGGATTGCAACGAAAAGCTCTTCAAACAGGTTGTAAAGGCAGGTTTTGGAAATAGACGAAAAACACTTCGCAATTGTCTAAAACCTTTTAGTCTTCCTGTTGAGTTTAATACAAATCCCATTCTGGATTTACGAGCTGAGCAATTGGATGTGGCTGAGTTTATATTTCTAACCCAAACTATCGAAACTTCCCGTGGAAATTATTAAGCAGTTTGAACTTTCGAAAGAATACTTAGAAAGCCTACAGCAAGCGATTGAAATAGAGGATCTGACCTTCATTCAAGAGTCGCTGGAAGGGGTGAATGTAGCCGATATTGCAGCGCTACTCGATGAGTTATCGATGGCAGAGTCCATTTATGTCCTTCGGGTATTGGATCTACAATTGGCTGCGGATATCATTATAGAGTTGGAAGCCACTACTCAGCATAGAGTCTTGAAGGAGCTGGAAGTTCAAGAAATGGCTAATCTGATAGAGCTCATGGATTCCGATGATGGAGCGGATATACTTAATCTTTTTTTAGAAAGAGAAAGAGAAGATATCATCAGCCACTTTCAGGATAAGGTAAAGTCAGATCAAATCCTGGAGCTCTTACGCTATGACGAAGATACCGCGGGCGGGATTATGGCGAAGGAATATATTCGCGCCAATAAAAATTGGAATGTCGTTCAGACGATTAATGAGATTCGTCGTCAAGCAGAAAATGTAAGTAAAATCTATTCCATTTTTGTCGTAAACAATAGACAGCAATTAATGGGGATTGTTTCGCTGAAGCGCATAGTATTAGCGGCTGATCAAACAAAAATCGAAGATATCTATGAGGAGGAGGTAATCTCTGTGCCCACCTATATGGATCAAGAAGAAGTGGCTGAGATCATGCGTAAGTATGATTTGGAATCACTGCCTGTGGTCAATAGTAAAAATAAGCTGGTAGGAAGAATCACAGTAGATGATATCCTTGATGTAATTAGAGAAGAGGCAGAGGAAGATATTCAGGCAATGACCGGTATATCAGACACGGTTGATGAATATGATAGTGTGATCAAGCTTTCCAAAGCTAGATTGCCCTGGTTGTTGATAGGTATTTGCGGAGGCTTGCTTGGTGCGGGATTTATAGGGTTTTTTGAAGAAGGACTTAATAAAGTAACAGCACTTGCCTTCTTTATTCCGCTGATCACGGCAACTGGTGGCAATGTGGGGATTCAGACTTCTTCGATTGTGGTTCAATCTCTTGCCAGCAAATCTATTTTTGATGATTCTTTAGCCAAGCGGTTTTTAAAGGTACTGTTAGTAGCGATTTTAAACGGATTGATTTTAGCCACTTTCGTATTTGGTGTGGTTGTTTTATTTTATAAAACCGACGTGTCTTTTGCGTTGGTCGTATCGATAGCATTATTTTCAGTAGTGTTATTGGCTTCGTTTATGGGAACTATTACACCAATTGTTCTTGACAAAATTGGGATAAACCCGGCTTTGGCTTCAGGGCCATTTATCACTACCGCAAACGACCTGATTGGACTGGCGGTGTATTTTTTGGTAGCGATGTCACTTTTGAATATTTAATCAGTAGAAAAATGAAAATTCTCATCATTGACGAAATGCATGAAAGCATCATGCCTATACTTCAAAAACAAGGGCATGAAGTTATATACTCCCCAGAGATCTCACGTGAGGAGATCCTAGCTATCGTAGGAGAGTTTGATGGACTTATCATCAGGTCTAAGACTCCGATGGATCGTGAGCTGCTTGAGCGCGCCACCAACTTGAAGTTTATAGGTAGGGCTGGAGCAGGTCTTGATAAGATTGATTTGGAGTACATGGAAGAAAATGGCATCCAACTTTTTCATGCTGCAAAAGGAAATCGTGATGCGGTAGCAGAGCATGCCGTCGGGATGCTTTTGGCACTTTTCAACCATGTGCAAAGAGCTGATCAGGAAGTTCGTAAAGGTATTTGGGATAGAGAAGGTAACCGTGGACATGAACTGGCGGGTAAAACTGTGGGCATCATGGGCTATGGAAATATGGGAAAATCCTTTGCGCATCGTCTTCGCGGATTTAAAGTTAATATCTTGGCCTATGACAAATACAAGATGGATTTTGGGGATGATTTCGTGCAAGAAGTGATGTGGGAAAAACTGAAGGCAGAAGCAGATATACTGAGTATCCACGTGCCACTTACATTCGAAACAAAAGATTTTTTTAGTTTGAAAGAGCTTAAAAGTTTCGCTAAACCATTTTGGTTAATCAATACAGCTAGAGGAGAAGTGATTAGTTTCAAGACCTTGAATGAAGCCCTAGATCAGGGGTTTTTACGCGGAGCCTTGCTGGATGTATTGGAAAATGAAAAATTTCAAAAATTTACGCCTGACCAAAAAGCAGAATTTGAAAAACTGGCAGCGCGCGACAATGTGATATTTAGTCCTCATGTGGCTGGCTGGACTTATGAATCCTACGAAAAGATTAATAAAGTTTTAGCCAAAAGGATCAAAAAGACCTTTAAAGGGGTTTAAACAAAATTTCAAAGTAAGTGTATTAAAATGCTGCTTTGCTTTGTTTCAAAGCTTTTGTTATCTTTGGCCATCAAATACTAGCTATTAACAAAGTAACGGTCCCGTCTAGTGACCGTTACTTTGTTTTTGTAGCTTATTAACAAGTAGATTATGGGAACAATACAATACTATACTGAAGAAGGTTTGAAGCGATTGAAGGACGAACTTCAAATGCTCAGAACTAAAGGGAGAACTGATATTTCTAATCAGATCGCTGAAGCAAGAGACAAGGGTGATCTAAGCGAAAATGCAGAATATGATGCCGCAAAGGATGCCCAAGGACATCTGGAGCTTAAAATTGCAAAACTGGAAGCAGTAGTAGGCAATGCTCGTATATTAGACAGTTCTCAGCTGGATACTTCTAAAGTCGGTATATTGACTACAGTGAAGATAAAAAATGTAAAGAATGGCATGACGGTAAGTTATACGTTGGTATCTGAAGAAGAGGCTGATTTGAAAGCTGGTAAAATTTCCCTCGGATCTCCATTTGGAAAAGGTCTGGTGGGTAAAAAAATAGGCGATATTGCTGAAGTAAAAGCTCCAGCTGGAACACTTCAATTCGAAATATTAGACATTACATTCTAACTTAATCCCGGCATATGCCGGGATTTTTATTTTTACAGATTATGGCTTCAATTTTCACTAAAATAATCAACAGAGAAATTCCCGCTCAAATCGTAGCTGAGGATGAAAATTACATTGCATTCCTAGATATCATGCCGTTGGTGAAGGGGCATGTGCTGGTTGTTCCAAAGCAAGAGATAGATTACATTTTTGATATGGAACCAGAAGTGCTTTCTGGCCTTCACCTTTTTGCACAGCAGGTAGCCAAAGCCATGGACAAAACGATTAAATGCACAAGAATCGGTGTTGCGGTGATTGGTCTTGAAGTACCTCATGTGCACGTGCATCTGGTGCCTCTGAAGACCATGGATGATATCAATTTCAACCGCCCTAAGCTAAAGCTTAGCAATGAAGAAATGGCTGAGATTGCAGAGAGGATCAGAGGAGGATTTTAGTTATCAGTCTCAGTGGACAGTTTGCAATCTGCGAATGTCAAATTTTTTATAAATCAGAGATATCATACCGCGGTGTTCCTCCTTTTTTGCTTGCTACGAAGGCCCCAAGTTTACAGGCAAAGTTCAAAACTTGATCCAGTGGCTTTTTATCTAAATAGGTTTTGATAAACCCGCTGAGAAAAGCGTCTCCTGCTCCAATACTGTCAGCCACAGTTACTTTATAGCCTTCATGGCTGATTATTTCACCTGCTTTATAAATCATAGCGCCCTTTGAGCCTTGTGTGACACATATCAGATCCATTGGAAAATGCGTATCCAAGTGATTGCAAACCGTAGCTATGCTTGGATCTATATTAAAGTAATCTGCAAAAATCTCCAACTCATCTTCATTGATTTTTAAAATGTCGGTAAAACCCAGCAAGGTTACTATAATCTCAAAATCGTAAAATGGAGGTCGGAAATTCGCATCAAATACCCGTAAAGTTTTATGGTGAAGTAATTTGAGAAGAGAGCTAAGGCTTTTTGTATTGCGAACCCCAAGTGTGCCAAATACAAATGCATCTGAAGCAGCTACAGCCGCATCCATTTGGGCATGCCAGTGTATGAAATCCCAGGCCACAGGAGACACTATGGTGTACTTGATGTTCTCTGGATCATTATCGTTTACCAAAACTTTTGAAGTCTCATGATCTTGATTGACTTGAATCAGATCTACAGGAAGATGGAATGTTTTTAAGAACTCAATGAGCTGCTCGCCATCATGGTCCTTTCCCACAGCAGAAATGAGTCTGGAATCTAAGCCCAGTTGATGGAGATTGAGCGTGACATTCATAGGAGCTCCTCCCGGCACGGGGCCAGAAGGCAGGCAATCCCAAAGCATTTCTCCGAATATAACTACCTTATGCGGCATGGGTATTATGTAAATCTTGTTGAATCTCTTCCAAGGACCTTCCTTTAGTTTCCGGCATTTTGTATTTCACCCAAAGCAATTGCCAAACCATCATCAGAGCGAAGAAGGCAAATATATATCCCGGGCCAAACTGATTGGCAAAATAGGGGAAGACATTGGCAATCAATGCAGCAAAAATCCAGTGTGTAAAGCTGCCGATGGATTGTCCATAGGCTCGAAGTTCATTGGGGAATATCTCTGATATAAATACCCAAATAACAGATCCTTGTCCTACTGCATGTGAAGTAATGAATGCAAATACAAATATCGGTAGCCAGAAGCTATCAATTCCTCCCACAAGAAAATTGTAAGCCATGAGAGAAAGTGAAATGATGTAGCCGATTGAGCCAATGTACATCAGCTTTTTTCTCCCGATTCTATCGATCAGATACAATCCTACAAAGGTCGCCAGCAGATTCACCACGCCTATTCCAATGGTGGAGAAAAGCGCAGATTCTGTAGATATTCCGGCCATTTCAAAAACGCGTGGGGCAAAATAAATGATGGCATTGATACCGGAGACTTGATTGAAAAAGGCAATAAAAATAGCCAACATGGTGGTGGACAAGAATGCTTTGCTAAAAAGTGCAGAGAAGCTTCCTTTTTGTTTGATCATTTGCTCTTCAATTATCGCCAATCGAATAGCCTCATCAACTCCTTCTGGATCGGTTCTAGTGAGGATTTCCCGTGCTTTCACTTGGTTGTTGAATTTTGCGATCAGCCAACGTGGGCTTTCAGGTATTCTGAATATCATCACAGTGTAAATCAGAGCAGGGACAGCTTCCATCCCAAGCATCCATCTCCAGTCATTGGCAATTCCTGCTGTCCCAATCAGGTAATTTGACAAGTAAGCCATGAGTATGCCGAAGACTATGTTGAACTGATAGAGCGCAACGAGCAAGCCTCTGTTTTTGGCGGGAGCGATTTCAGAAATGTACATGGGAGCAACTACAGAAGAAGCGCCCACACCCAATCCTCCTATAAATCTAAAGAACATGAATGAGTAGGGATCAGGTGCCATTCCCGATCCCACTGCTGAGATAAGATAAAGAGCACCTATCCAAAGAAGACTCTTTTTGCGTCCAAATTTATCAGCTGGGATACCGCCAAATAAGGCTCCGATCACCGTTCCATAAAGCGCCATCGCAATTGCAAGCCCATGTGTGAGGTCGTTCAATTTCCAAACATCCTGTATGGCTCGCTCAGCTCCGGAAATCACAGCAGTGTCAAATCCAAATAAAAAGCCGCCCAAAGCGGCTGTGATTGAGAGAAAAAAGGCGTATTGCTTAGATGACATCAGCTGTTTTTGGTTTTGATTTATTTGCTAATCTAATCAGAAGCAGAATAAATCTAAAGCAGATCCTTCATTTTGCCAAACTTTTATCTAAAAGGATAGATGAAACTACCAAATCGCTCTACTATAGCTTTTTCGAGCGTTTCTCTATGGTCTGGGTGAGCGATTTTCATTAGTTCATAAGCGCGTTGACGCAAGTTTTTTCCATAGAGATTGACCGTTCCGTATTCTGTGACCACGTATTGCATATGGGCTCTGGTGGTCACTACTCCAGCACCTTCTTTCAGGAAAGGGACTATTTTGGAAGTTCCTTTTCGAGTCGCTGAGGTCATGGCCATTATTGGTTTGCCCCCTTCCGAAAGTGAAGCCCCCCGCATGAAGTCCATTTGCCCGCCTACGCCGGAGTATTGGTAGCTGGCAATAGAATCTGCGCACACTTGCCCGGTGAGATCCATTTCCACACAGCTATTGATGGAGATTACTTGTGGGTTCTTGCGAATGACTGCTGTATCATTGACGTAGGCAGCCTCATGGAATGAAAATTCCGGGTTGTCATCTATGGCATCATATAGTTCTCTGGTGCCAGTGACAAAGGATGAAACTATTTTTCCGGGGAGGATCTTCTTGTATTTATTGGTGATGGTACCAGATCTAAGAAGTCCCAGGATTCCATTGGAGAACATTTCGGTATGAATTCCAAGGTCTTTATGTTGCTTAAGGGAATCAAGCACTGCATCTGGGATAGCACCGATTCCCATTTGTAGGGTGGATCTGTCTTCAATTAGCGCAGCGCAGTGGTTTCCTATTTCTCGTTCTGTTTCGGTAATCTTTTCACCATAATCTACTTCCGGAAGAGGCTCATCCACGTGGATTGCTGCATGAAACTTGGAAATGTGAATTTGACCATCTCCATGCGTTCTTGGCATTTGCTTATTCACTTGAGCTATGACTATCCTAGCAGTTTCCACTGCGGGTTTGGCCACGTCCACAGAAGTTCCAAGAGAACAGAAACCATGTGTATCCGGCTCAGAGACCTGCACAATTGCTACATCTATTTTCAGGATATTTTGTCTAAATAAGTGTCCAATTTCACTTAGGAAAATAGGAACATATCCTCCATGTTCTGAATTTACGGCCTTTCGTACATTCTGAGATACAAACAGGGAGTTCATATAAAAACTCTCCCTGCATTCCTCTGAGACTAAAGGCATATCTCCCAACGTAGTAATGGCTACTATTTCCACATCCTTAAGCTCATCTTTTCTGGAAGCCAAGGCATACAAAAGGATAGTCGGTGTAGCCGCACTACCATGGATAAAAACTCTTTGGTGGCTCTGGATAGAGGAAACGGCAACTTCTGGACTTACGTAGGTGATCATAATGTGCAAATCAAAGTTATATGCTAGTGAAAACTTGTGAGCCAAGGTCGGGAAAATCCATGAAGAAAGATACTTGCGAGTAAATTTGTGAGCATGAAAAGCCAAATTATATTCTGTTTTCAATCTAATAGCAAAAGGGAAGCACCTTTATAATTACTATATTTGTGTTCGGTGCCAATGGGAGCATATATGACTCCTATGGAGCCGGAAATAGTATATGTTACCAAGCTAACCCAACTTCATGACTACCATTCCTGAAAGCTATAAACCCAAAAATCACATTAGAATAGTGACTGCCGCGTCACTTTTTGATGGGCACGACGCAGCAATTAATATCATGCGTCGCATTATTCAGTCGACTGGATGTGAAGTAATTCATTTAGGACACAACCGATCCGTGCAAGAGATCGTCGATTGTGCTATACAGGAAGATGTGCAAGCTATCGCGATCACTTCCTATCAAGGTGGGCACGTGGAGTTTTTCAAATACATGTATGATCTGCTTCGGGAAAAGGGTGCCGCTCATGTGAAGATTTTTGGTGGCGGTGGAGGGACTATCCTTCAGGAAGAGATCCGTGAGCTGCAGGAATACGGTATCAATAGAATTTATGCACCGGATGATGGACGCTCCATGGGACTGCAGGGAATGATCAATGACTTAGTAAGTCAATGTGATTTTGCCATTGGAGATGAATTGCCTGAGGGGTTCATCCTTGGTGTAGATAATAAAGAGCATGTAGCTAGAGCTATTTCCGCTTTTGAAAACTTCCCGGAAAATTCTACCCAACTTTTAGAAAAAGTAAGAAAGCAGAGCAGTGAATGTAAAACACCTGTTCTGGGAATCACAGGCACAGGTGGTGCCGGGAAGTCTTCTCTGGTAGATGAATTAGTTCGTAGGTTCATCACGGACTTCGAAGATAAAACTTTGGCTATCATATCAGTTGATCCTTCTAAGCGAAAAACTGGTGGAGCACTTCTTGGAGATAGAATTCGAATGAATGCTATTCATCATCCCCGTGTTTACATGCGCTCTTTGGCTACTAGACAATCCAATCTTGCACTATCACGCTATGTGCAGGATGCGGTAGATACAGTAAAAGCTGCCGGCTATGATATGGTGATTTTGGAGACTTCTGGAATAGGCCAGTCGGATACCGAGATTGTTGAGCATTCAGATATTTCGCTCTATGTAATGACGCCGGAATATGGCGCTGCTTCTCAGCTTGAGAAGATCGATATGCTGGACTTTGCGGATGTGATTGCACTGAATAAATTTGATAAAAGGGGTGCGTTGGATGCGATCCGTGACGTGAAAAAGCAGTTTAAGCGCAATCACAATCTTTGGGAAATCAAAGATGAAGATATTCCGGTTTTTGGCACCATAGCTTCCCAATTCAACGATCCGGGGATGAACCAGCTTTATCGCACAGTGATAACCAAGATCGGGGAAAACCATCCAGAATTAAGCAGCAACTTCAAATTGACTGTAGAAAGCTCTGAGAAGATCCACATTATACCCCCAGCTAGAACCCGCTACCTCTCCGAGATCGCCGAAGTCAACAGGAATTATGATGTTTGGGTAGAACAGCAGAAAGAGATAGCTCAGCAGCTCTACAGCATCACTAAATCTATCGAGGCGATAGAAAACACGAAAGTGGAAGACAAGGATCGCCTGATCAAAGAACTTCAGGAAGTATATACACAGGTAGAACTTCAGTTTGATCCGAAAAATAAAAAATGGCTTGAGGATTGGTCTTCTAAAGTGGCTAGATATGCTGAAGATTTTTATGTTTTCAACGTGCGAGACAAGGAAATCAAGATTAAAACTTTCTCCACTTCACTTTCTGAGACTAGAATACCAAAGATTTCCTTGCCTAAGTATGCGGCTTGGGGAGACCTATTGAAATGGGGCTTAAGAGAAAATGTACCGGGCAAGTTCCCATACACCGCTGGAGTTTTTCCATTCAAAAGAGAAGGGGAAGATCCTACCCGAATGTTTGCGGGAGAAGGAGGACCAGAGCGTACGAATAAACGCTTTCATTATGTGTCAAAAGATACGGACGCCAAGCGACTTTCTACAGCTTTTGACTCAGTGACTTTGTACGGGGAGGATCCGGATTACCGTCTTGATATTTATGGGAAAATCGGTAATTCCGGTGTGAATGTCTGCTGTCTTGATGATGCAAAAAAGCTCTATTCTGGCTTTAATCTCGTAGATCCAATGACCTCAGTGTCAATGACAATAAACGGCCCTGCTGCTACGATGACAGCATTCTTTATGAATGCCGCCATCGATCAGCAATGTGAGGTTTACATCAAAGAGAATGGACTGGAAAAAGACATAGTTCAGAAAATAGATCAACTCTATAAAAGTAAAAACCTCCCTAGACCCACATATAACGCCAAAGTTCCGGTGGAGAATAATGGCTTAGGCCTAATGCTGCTGGGAGTCTCAGGGGATCAGGTATTGCCAGCTGAGGTTTATCAGCAAATCAAAGCCGAAACCATCGCCAAAGTAAGAGGAACGGTGCAAGCAGATATCTTAAAAGAAGATCAGGCGCAAAACACCTGTATTTTCTCTACCGAGTTTTCTCTCAGGTTGATGGGGGATGTGCAGCAATACTTTATAGAGCAGGGCATCCGTAATTTCTATTCGGTGTCTATCTCAGGTTATCATATTGCTGAGGCAGGAGCCAATCCAATTACACAGTTGGCTTTGACGCTCTCTAACGGCTTTACCTACGTGGAATATTATGTAAGCCGCGGAATGGATATCAACCAATTTGCTCCCAATCTTTCCTTCTTTTTTTCCAATGGAATCGATCCTGAATATGCCGTAATCGGCAGAGTTGCCCGGAGGATATGGGCAAAAGCTATGAAGCTAAAGTATGGTGCAAATGAGCGTTCGCAGATGCTCAAGTATCATATACAGACTTCAGGGCGCTCGCTTCATGCGCAGGAAATTGATTTCAATGACATACGAACTACGCTACAGGCTTTATATGCGATTTATGATAATTGCAACTCCCTACATACCAATGCCTATGATGAAGCGATCACTACACCTACTGAAGCATCAGTGCGCAGAGCAATGGCTATTCAGTTGATTATCAATAAGGAATTGGGAATGACTAAAAACGAAAATCCTATCCAAGGTGCTTTTATTATTGAAGAGCTGACAGACTTAATCGAGGAAGCCGTATATGCAGAGTTTGATAGAATTACCGAGCGAGGAGGAGTACTGGGAGCTATGGAGACCATGTATCAGCGAGGTAAAATCCAAGAGGAAAGCATGCACTATGAAATGCTAAAACACACGGGTGAATATCCTATTATTGGTGTGAATACCTTCCTATCTTCAGATGGTTCACCCACAGTAACTCCAGGGGAAGTGATTAGAGCTGAGAAGGAGGAGAAGGAGGCTCAGATCAAAACCTTACAAACGCTTCATGCGGCAAATCCAGACCAAGTGAATAAGCACCTAGAGGCGTTAAAGAAGGTTTCTGTGAATAATGGAAATATATTCGGGGAACTAATGGAGGCTGTGAAGTATTGTTCACTTGGGCAGATTACCCATGCGCTCTATGAGGTAGGTGGGCAGTATCGTAGGAACATGTAAGCGGGTTTGAAGATTAAAAAAATTGTAAGATTTGAAAATTAATTATAAACTAAGGTCTAAGAATCCAGATTATAGATAAAATGGCGAAAAGAAATGTAACAGTTCGTATGAAGGCGGACCACGAGTATGAGGCAGTCAATACGCAGGGCAATGTAGTACAGATAGACATGTATGATCCACTGGAAAAGAAAGCGCAATCACCTATGGATATACTGCTTTCAGCGTTGGGATCCTGTGCCTCTGTGGACGCGGTCTTGATGCTGAAAAAGAAACGTAAAACCGTCACTGACTTGATTGTGGAAGTGGAGGGTGTGAGAAATGAAGGAATTCCGTCCTTTTTCACTGACATTCAGTTGAAATTCATCTTGATTTCTCCTGATGCCAGAGAAGAGGAATTTGCAAAAGTAGTAGCCCTTTCAGTGGAAAAATACTGCTCGGTGGCCTCGTCATTGAAGGCTAACATTACATTTTCATCAGAAATAAGAACAGCGATATGAGGATTTTAAAAGAATTCAATCAGGAAGACATTCGTATTAGTGTGTTCTCCTGGAATAATAAATACATACTCAAGTTTGAATTGGGGTCAATGGAGCAGACATTCAAATTACACGAGACGGATGTACTTGATGAAGCCGATTTAGAGATTTTTTGGACTGGAGTTTTTTTTGAAAAAGTTAAGATGCGATTTAAAGAAATGGGACAATCATTTCGTACTGAAATGAGAAATCTATAAACTCCTACTTAGCTTAAATTTCATGAAGTCAATTATCTACCAGATTTTCCCAATACTTTTCTTTTTACTATCCTGTGAATCATCTGATAAAATAGGGAAGGATCATAGTTTAGTGTTTGATCAGTCGATCATACTAGAAATGGAGTCTGAGCTGAGTCTTCTCGAGGAGGAGATAAATGTGCTGAAGGATCATTTCGAGTTTCTTTTGGCCAATAGAGATAGCTTGCTATTACATGCTGAAGTAGATAAATACAGTTTTGATGAGGGCTTTTCTACCAATACACCTCAGGGTTCGGAAAAGCTGAGCACAGTGGTTATTTTGAACAGTACTACTGATTATGCTAAATCCATGGAAAATGTGTGGCTCACCAATAGTATGGATTCTGTTTTCAATCGAACATTTGAGAAATACGATATGATTGCTCAGGTATATTTCAATACGATGGATCAAGTGTCACGGGTTTTTCCAGCCTATGACGCAGAAGCTCTTTTAGATCCAAATCTTGACGTAACAAAGTTTAATTTTTTTTACGAAGGTGATTTTAACCATAATCCTGAAAAACGAGCCAAATGGATACCTGAAGTGTATGTAGATCCTGCAGGAAGAGGCTGGATTCTATCGTTGGTTCATCCTGTACTTGAACATGGAGAATTGTACGCTGTATTAGGAATAGATATTACTGTAGATGAGATTATTGGCCGATATTTGGAAAAGAAGAGAAAAGATTTTTTAATCGTAAACAGCAAAGGAGATATAGTAGGAGGAAATGCTGCTGCTATAGAAGCGTTGAGTTTTCCGCCCTTGTTGAATCACGTGTATCGAGAAACGATTCTTTCAGATAATTTTCGGATTTCAGATTTTAACCTTTTCAATAGTAAGAATAGCGAAGTACGTAAGATGGCTCAGACTATAATTTTGAAAAAGAAAAATCATTATGTTTTCGAAGATGAATTTAGTCCAGGAGCAGCCTATGCTATCCCTTTTAATCTACTTGACTGGTATTTGATCGAAATTGAACCTAGATCCTAGTGAACAAAAGGATAGGATATCGCAGAGACTTTTGGCTGACGATTGTGATCGGGAGTGGATTGGTGATCTTAGTAATTTTATTGGCAGTGAGTTTTTTTAAGGCTATTTCTAACGCTGAGCTCAAATCTCGACGAGAGTTTTTGAGGAAGCAAACAGAATTGGCAGCTACAGAAGTGGAAATTGCCATAGATCGATTTGAAGAAAATGCAAGCAGTCTCATCGAAAGTCTTGAAGATGAAGATTTGGATGCGGATGATTATAGAGGGGAATTAACGAATACCGTTAGACAGATTTTCAATAATTATCCAGGGCTTATTGATACGGTTTGGGTGGACCTACAGGATTCAGCTATATATCTAACTAGGACTGAGAGAAATGATTTCATACGAAATCGTGTGGAGGGGTCTGTTCCGGCAAAGGAGAATCGTGATTTTATATATACCCGCAAAGGTAAGGAGCGAGGATTTGAACTTACTTTCTCTTTAACTCCAGTCAGATTTACCAAGGATTTTGTGACTCACTATTATTTGAATAAAGGGGGAAGTAAACTTTTAATGTTAGCCGGTGAGCTGCAGAATCTGGACCAGGGGATGAATGCACCGATACTTGAAATAGACGATGTTTCGCTCAGGAAAATCAAGAATGATGTCTCGATAGGCGTCATCGGAATTTATGAGATAGAGTGGATAAAAGGGACTACTTCAGGGGCAGGTGTGCTGGTACAGTATCCCTTTGAATTTGGAGAGTTTTATGAAAATGCCTCACTCTTATTTATGATTGAGTCTGGGTCAGTCACTAGTGGAATATACAGCACGTATCTTTTTTTATTCTCAGGTTTTGTGTTTTTGCTGATTGGAACGGTGGTTTTCTTTACACTTTCCCTGCAAAATAGAATGGAGTCACAAAAGTTACTTGAGGAAAGTGCCGAGGATATTTCAGAATTATTTGACCAGCAAAACATTCTGCTCAAGGAACTCCGTGGCTTTGTATTTTTCCACAATTTCAGAGGAGAAATAACCCGAATTAGTGATGAAGTGGAGGAGATTTTGGGTCATCCCAAATCAGATTTTTTGGAGGCATATAGAGAGGAAGTAGGACATGCCGATGCGCTAAACGTCAAGGGATTAGTGAAAACTGCACTAAGTCAGAATAAGTCTTTTATTGATATTGAATATGACTTTGTGAAGCCAGATGGGGCGAAAGTTAGGCTTAGGATTTTCGAAAAATTAGTCTTTGATAAGCAAGGAAGATTTAATGGAGGACTTGGGATTTGTACGGATATCACGGATCAATTTCAAAGCAAACAGGAATTGATAGAAAGTGGAAAGCGACTCCAAAACTTAATCGATAATATTCCCGATATCATTTTTGCCTATGATAATATGGGGATCGTACTGGAGTCACACGCTAAGGATCAAAAATTCCTGAAATCACTAGGCCCTTCGCTGATAGGAGAATCTTTGTTTGATTTAGTGCCAAGTAAGCAACGTGAGCAAACCCAGTTCGCCTTTAATCTGGCAAGAAAAACCGAGCAAATTCAGACGGTGGATTTGAAAATAAATGTTGGACAAGAAAGCCAGTATTTTGAGGTTCGGTTTTTCCCACTAGATAATAAGCGGATGTTATCTATATCTAAGGATATTACCAGTCAGCGTATTTGGGAAAAGGGTCTCGTGGAAGCAATGAATGCAGCTGACCAAGCGAGTAGAGCCAAGTCAGAGTTTCTGGCTAATATGAGTCATGAAATCAGAACACCAATGAATGGGCTACTAGGGATTATTGATTTGCTGGATCAAACTAGCCTTGATGCAGAACAGCTCCAATACCTTGACATCATCAAGAATTCCGGCAATTCCTTATTGAATATCATCAGGGATATTCTTAATTATTCGAAAATTGAAGCAGGAAAAATTGAGGTCAACTCCATCAGCTTTTGCCCTGCGGATGAGTTGGAGAAGCAAGTTCGAATTTTTTATGGCTTAGCTCAGAAGAAGGGAGTGAAAGTAACTACCATCCATGACCCCAAAACAGAAGAACTGATGGAGGGAGATGTGGAAAAAATCAATCAAGTGATATTGAATCTGGTTGGAAATGCCGTGAAGTTTACCTCAAAGGGAGGGACTGTCCTGGTAAAACTTGAAATGGAGCATATTTCCGGTGAGATTAATTACCTGAGATGTAGTGTAAAAGACAGCGGAATAGGTATCCCGACAGAAGAAATCTCAAGACTGACGGATCCATTTTATCAAGTGGAAAGTTCAAGTTCCAGGAGCTATCAAGGTACAGGTTTAGGCTTGGCTATTGCCAAAAAGATCGTCGTGTTAATGGGGGGTGAGCTGAGCATTTCCAGCGAACTGGGCAAAGGATCGGTTTTTGCCTTTTCGGTAATTGTAAAAAAAGCATCAGTGGTAGTGCCCGAATACTCGTCAAGTGAACAGCCAAAACGAACGAATTGGAATGGGATGGCAGCAGAGTATCCTGTCAGAATTCTCTTGGCAGAAGACAATGATCTTAACCTAGAGCTGATGACGCTGATGCTAGAGCAGTTGGGGTATAGTTTTGAAATAGCAAGAGATGGGAAGGAAGCTTTAGAAATGGTTCATCAGAAGGAGTTTGATATTATCTTGATGGATGTACAGATGCCCGTATTGAATGGCTTGGAAGCTGCTAAAGAAATCAGAAAGCTGGGAGAAAAAGGCAAGGTTTTCATCGTTGGATTATCAGCCAATGTCTTCGATGAGGATTATAAAAAAGCTGAAGAAGCTGGAATG
Organism: Algoriphagus persicinus; assembly: GCF_035156415.1. NCBI lineage: Bacteria > Pseudomonadati > Bacteroidota > Cytophagia > Cytophagales > Cyclobacteriaceae > Algoriphagus > Algoriphagus persicinus. Next base: position 35,563 of record NZ_JAYEEY010000014.1, on the reverse strand, counting down.
GATGACTACCTCACTAAACCAATAAGACTTATTGCCTTAGCAGAGAAAATAAAGGAATATTCATTGAAAAGAGAATCTAAGAGGGAATAAAAAAAGCCGGATTATTTACCGGATTTGAATTTATAGGGGTGTATTGATATCAAATGCTTCCAAATAATCTGAAACCCGCTTGACAAATTTACCGCCCAAAGAACCATCTACTACGCGATGGTCATAGGTATGGGAGAGGAACATCTTATGTCTGATCGCGATCACATCTCCTGTAGGAGTTTCTACTACCGCTGGTTTTTTCACGATTGCGCCTACGGCCATGATCGCCACTTGTGGCTGAGGGATGATTGGAGTTCCCATTACATTCCCAAATGAGCCTACATTAGAAACAGTATAAGTACCACCTGCCAAATGATCAGCATTCAATTTATTGTTTCTGGCTAGATTCGCCAGTTCATTTACTTTTTTAGAAATTCCTACAAGATTTAACTGATCAGCCTTTCTGATGACCGGCACAATCAGATTTCCATTTTGCAAGGCTACTGCCATACCTACGTTGATTTCTTTCTTTCTGATGATTCTATCCCCATCTACAGAAATATTGATCATTGGGAAATCCCGGATGGCTTTAGCGACCGCCTCAATAAAGAATGGGGTATAGGTAATTGACTCACCAAATTTGGCTTTGTAAGCTAGCTTATTTCGCTCCCGCCAGAGCACTATATTCGTCATGTCAGCTTCTACAAAGGAGGTGACGTGCGCCGAAATCTGCTTAGACGTGATCATGCGCTGAGCAATCATTTTGCGCATGCGATCCATTTCGATGATCTCGTCTTCCCCGGAAACACTTACTTGGACTTTAGGGGCTGAAATAGACGGAATTGAAGTTGGTTGTTTGGTAGGCTGAGATTTTGATTCTAGGTAATTCAGCATATCCTGCTTGGTCACTCTGGCGTCCTTACCTGTACCAGGGACTTTGGCTAGCTCAGCTTTAGATATTCCTTCTTCTCTGGCAATACTTTGTACCAGTGGAGAATAATACCTATCATCACCTAATTCGCCAGACTTGGCTATTGAAGTACTATTTAGTGTGGTGGCCGTATTTTCTGGAGCTGAAACAATTAGGTTTTCTTTCGTCGGATCTACTTTTTGCTTAGAATTGGCTGCCGTGCTTTTTTCATTACCAGTGGTTTCAATAATTGCTATTGGAGCGCCTACAGCAATTACTTCTCCTTCTTTTGCAAGAATTTGTTTTAAGATACCTGCATGTATGGAAGGGACTTCTGTATCTACCTTATCAGTGGCTACCTCGAGGACAGATTCATCCTGTTCGATCGTGTCCCCCTCATTTTTAAGCCAGGTGAGCACTGTGCCTTCTATGATACTCTCGCCCATTTTGGGCATCAGCATTTCTACAATCGCCATGGTTATGATTTAATAATTTATTGGGTTTATATTCGTGTTTTAAAATTATATTTTATAAAACACTAACCCAAACCTTTCATTAGAAATTTTATTTGTTATTTCTCTAAAATACAAATTCTAAGCAAATTCAAAACTGCCACTGCTGTCAGTTGGATATTGAGCATTCTGTCCTGTGTCAGTTGCAGCTTTTTAGTTTCCACCAAGCCCTGTCTGGCGCAAGCTATCCAAACTGTCCCTACAGGTTTTTCTTCCGTTCCACCATTTGGGCCAGCGATTCCGCTACTTGCCAAGCCAAAATCTGATTTGAATAATTTTCGAACTCCTGTGGACATTTCTTTCACTGCTTCTTCACTTACAGCTCCAAAAGCCAATAACGTTTCATTTTTCACCTGAAGAATTTCTTTTTTGAATTGGTTATGGTAGGGAACTATTGCTCCCTGAAAATACAAACTACTCCCAGAAATACTGGTAATTAGGTGTGAAATATAGCCCCCAGTACAGCTTTCGGCTAAAGCAACTGTTTTTTTATTTATAGTCAAAAGCTTACCGATGGCTGATTCCAAAGTCTCCGAATCATAGCCATACACGTATTTTTCTATTCTAGGTAAAACCAGATCAATTTGCTTTTGGATATCATTTTCGATTTCAATTTTGTCTGTTCCAAAACCAGTGAGACGAAGTTTGACATGCCCTATTGAAGGCAAATAGGCTAATCGGATGTTCTTTGGAAGCGCATTCTCCCAGTCCCTTATCAAATCTGCCAGCCAGCTTTCACCAATCCCAACTGTTTTCACCATGCGGTGAACGATCACTGGGAGAGGAAATAGCGTTGGAAGCTTTGGTAAAACGAAGTCAGTCATTAACTTTTTCATTTCATGAGGTACTCCCGGCATGGACATCCAGTAGGTATCCTTGCGTTCAAACCACATTCCTGGTGCAGTACCCACTACATTTGGCACATAGGTACAGCATGAAGGTAGATGTCCTTGGAGTAAATTGAGCGGCGTGAGCTCCCTGCCTCGTTTTCTGAAAAACTCTGTTACGGCTTCCACTGCTGCTGGATTTTCTATGATAGGAGAGTCAAAGTATTCTGCCATCAAGGGCTTAGTCAAGTCATCTTGCGTGGGTCCCAGACCTCCGGTGATTAAAATTATATCAGCTCTAGCTTCAGCAGATGCAAAAGCCGCTAAAATATCTTTTCTATCATCACCGACGGTGGTTTTCCGTACCACTTTCACGCCCATCTGATCAAGTTTCTGACTGATCCAGTGACTGTTGGTATCTACGATTTGCCCATAGAGCAACTCGTCTCCAATGGCTATTATTTCAGCTCTAACTACTTGCATAATATTATCTTACTTCTGATTTACGAAGTATTTTTGTGAAAATTGTTGGGACAAATCGTTTGAGATAGATGCCCATAGTTTCCTTTCCCCCGATATAAACTTCTTCCTTCTTGTGCTTGAGGGCTTTAAAAATCTCCTTTGCACAATCTTCTGCACTCATTCCGTTTTCCTGTGCTTTGTCCATCTCATTCAGTGGAGTACCATCAGCTGTCAATGCGTTTTTGGAAACGTCAGTTTTGATGAAGCCAGGACATATCATCGTCACAGCAATATTTTCATCAAAATGTTCTAACCTAAGCGACTCGAAGAATCCATGAAGCGCATGTTTTGCTGCGGCGTAACTTGATCTGTAAGGGGAACCAAATTTCCCGACAAGTGAGGAAATCACTCCAAATTGCCCGGATTTTCTGGCGATGAAATGGGGGAGAAGGGCCTTGGTAAGGCCGACTGTGCCAAAGAAATTTACCTCCATAAGTTTACGATCCACTGTAATAGGAGTATCTCTAATCAGTGATCGCTGGCTAATACCACCATTATGAAGCATCATATCTATATGCCCAAAAGCTGAAATTGCTTCCTTTGTTTTTTTCTTAAACGAAGCCTGGTCGATCAGATCGAGTGGGAGGACTTTACAATTCTGTGGTTTTGCACAGGAAGATTTGACTTGCTCCAGTGCTTCTTGATTTCTAGCCGAAAGTATAACCTGAAAGCCTTCCTTCACGAATTTATAGGCAGATGCTTCTCCGATTCCTGATGAGGCTCCAGTAATCCAAATTACTTGTTTAGACATTTCGCTTTGGGATTCTTTCGTAATTGACATAAGTGAAGGCGTATTGGTGTCGTTCATCTGCGGGATGATATTCACGAAATGACACCTTCCAGTTTTCCTTGTTGAATTCAGGAAAAAAGGTATCTCCTTGGGGTGTTGCCTCCACTTCTGTGAGCACTAGCTCGTCTGCCAACGGCAATGTTTCTTTATAAATTTCACCTCCACCGATCACAAAAAGATGATCCACGTGCATTTTCTGGCAAAATATAAATGCCCTTTCCACGCTCTCAAAGACGTAATGCCCTTCTGGAACTTGGTATTCAGGATTTCTGGTGATTACGATATGTGTTCGGTTAGGAAGAGGCGTTCCTAAGGACTCAAATGTCTTCCTGCCCATCAATATGTAATTGCCGGAGGTAATCCTCTTGAATCGCTTGAAATCATCTGGTAATCTCCAAACTAGGTCATTCTCTTGACCGATTACGTTATTGGTAGCCACAGCGGCTATGAGTGATATCTTCATGCAAAATGCTTCTTGCCTTGAAGATAACAGGCCTAGACCTTGGAAAAAATAAAATAAGACAGAATTACTGCTGTTCCATAGAATTCATGATGTCGGGATATTCAGCCATACTCAGTGACTTGGGAGCAGACTCAGCTATTTCAGTCACTCGCATCTCTACCGTGCCTGAGTCTTTAGATGTGTAGTTTAGTTCCATGAAATTTCCTTGTGGCATATTTTTGAAATACTGAGCGTACCTTTCTTGAGTTTTGGAAGTCATCATAGGGCTTTGGCTACTCCATAATGATGCGTAACCTCCAATGGGTTCATCGGTAATCCAATAATACCCTTCTCCATCTTCACTTTTCACGTGATATTCTTCACATGGATAGCCCAAAATATCCTTTGTCTTGCCAGTTTTCTCTAAAGTGACCTCATTAGTATCTGTATTGGCTCCTACTTGATCTTCCATCATTTCATCCATATCCAACTTGTAAGCGAGGCTGGACTTTTGTCCTTTGTTTTCCAAAAACAGTATGGATGCTTGGTTCTTTCCGTCAAAAACCATGGTGGTCAAAGCTTTGGGGTTTTTAGGATCTATTAGTTCCATTCCTGTGTAGTCGGTAGATTCTGTTAGAAATGATTTGAATAGAACTGGCTCTTCGGTCTTTCCTTTTTCATTGGTACTAGTCATTTCCAGTACGATATATCCGAGAAAATCATATTCCTCCTCCGTATCCACAGGTTCGCCCATACCAGCTAAAACTTTGCTCATGTCAATACCTCCTAAGTAGGTACTATCTTCGCTATCCCCATATATATCTGAAAATAGCTTTTCAAGCTGCTTCTCAGTCATTTTGGTGGCTTCCCTTTCCACTTTTTGTTGTATGGCTCTTTCTACTCCTCTATTGGCTGCTTTCTGAATTTTTTTAATGAATTGGGCTTGAGTAGAAAATGAGAGGGAAGTAAGAAAAAGTAAGATGATAAAACTACGAAGGAGATTTTTCATGAGTTCGATGGTTAAAAATTTGTTACACTAACGAATTCAAGTTCCTTAAAATCAGGCAAAAAATGAAATTTTCCCTTCTTTTTTATGTGCTTCGTAAATCAGGAAAACTTGTATCCTCTCAGTAAATCGTCCACCTTCATTCGCTTTTTGCCTTCCAATTGAAGTTCTAAAATTTCCAATACTCCTACCCCTGTTTGTACTTTCAAATAAGTTTTATTGTCCGTTTGAAGCTCACCAATTACTTTATTGTTTCCCTGACTTTGATAATACGTTGTTTTGAAAATCTTGCAGATTTTATCATCAAATCTAGTCCAAGCGGCAGGGTATGGAGATAGCCCTCGCACCAGGTTGTGAATTGATTCGGCTGACTTATTCCAATCTATTTCACAGGTTTCTTTGAAGATTTTTGGCGCATGATGAATCGCCTTGGATTCGTCCTGAGTATGTGCCTGAACTTTACCTTCGGCAATATCTTCTACCGTTTTAAGTACCAGCTTTGATCCAAGATTCATCAGTTTTTCATAGACAGTACCTAGATTGTCTTGGTCTAGTATGGCTACCTTTTCTTGATAAATAATGCTCCCGGTATCGATTTCATGTTTGAGAAAGAAAGTAGTTACGCCTGTTTCCTTGTCCCCGTTGATGATGGCCCAGTTGATCGGTGCGGCACCACGATAGTTGGGTAAAAGTGACGCATGAAGGTTGAAAGTTCCTAAAGGAGGCATATCCCAGACTGACTCTGGAAGCATCCGGAATGCTACCACGATTTGCAGATCTGCTTTCAGCGCACGAAGCTCATCTTGAAATTCAGAAGATTTTAGGTTGGTGGGCTGCAAAACATTCAAATTTAAGTTGAGCGCAGCTTCCTTCACAGGCGAAGGAATTAGCTTCTGCCCACGCCCTTTTGGCTTATCTGCCGCTGTGATCACGCCCACGATATTCCAGCCGTTTTCTACCAAAAGTTGAAGGGCTGGCACCGCAAACTCCGGCGTACCCATATAGACGATTCTAAGATGCTTGTTCATTTTGGGGCTAATTTGAGGTTTGAAATTAGAAATTTTCAAACCAGCATAAGTGATAGTTAGATATCTGTTATAAACTAGATTAAGGGAAAAGCTGAAATAATATTCCCCTAGAAATATCGATTTGGCTTCTTCTGTCTTCCTGACTTAATTATAGATCAGGTATTTCTTGCGAAGTGTGCTATACTTTTCCAAATCAACTTTCCAACTTTCAGTGATTTCGGTTTCCGTTTTCCCATCCATGATCATTTTTTTCAATTCATCCGTACCTGCGAGGGTATTGAAGTAATTGTTGAAAAAAGCCTGGCCCTTGCCTGATTTGTGATAGGCGTCCAGAAGATAGGTCAGCTTAAACTCATGCATCAGCGATTCTCCTCTTAGATCCACTCCGTAGCATTTTTGATCCTGGTGAGGAGGGTTCTTAGACATACCGTCTATGCTCACCGGCGTGAAGGCGAAGTCGCCATATTTTGCATCTGGGTAGCCATAAACCTGAAAAGGAAAATGAGTTCCTCTACCAAGGGAAACGATGGTTCCTTCGAAAAAGCAAGTGCTGGGATAGAGCTTGATGGACAAGTCATTCGGTAGATTAGGAGAGGGTTTTACTGGCAAGTTATAGGCTGTCTGATGATCCCAATTAGCCACTGGAATCACTTCTAAATCTACTTGCAAACCACCCTTGAGCCATTTTTCTCCATTGATCATCTGTGCTAGCTCACCGACTGTGAGTCCATGCACGACGGGTATGGGATGCATACCCACAAAGCTTTCGAAGCCTTTTTTCAAGACTGGCCCGGCAATGTAATTTCCGTTGGGATTTGGTCTATCAAAAATGATCACCTTCTTGCCATTCTCTGCGGCAGCCTCCATCAGATAATGCATGGTGCTAATGTAGGTGTAGAATCTCACGCCTACATCTTGCAAATCAAAAATCAGGACATCTAGATCTTGAATCTGCGCTGGTGTAGGTTTCTTATTGTTTCCATAAAGCGAGATAATAGGAAGTCCAGTTTTGGAGTCAACCGTATTATTTACTTTTTCCCCTGCATCGGCTTGACCACGGAATCCATGCTCTGGCACAAAGACTTTCTTCACCATGATACCTTTTTCCAATAGAAAATCAACCACATGTTTGTTGTTGCTTTGAGGCAATATGCTGGTTTGGTTTGCGACTATTCCTAATTTTTTTCCTTGGAGTTGCTCAAGGTAAAGTTCAGGACGTTCTGCACCTGGACTAGGTGTGTTTTGTCTTGCCAAAGACGAGTTGGGAATACTGAGAATTAGCAGGGCTAAATTCAAAAAATAAATAAAGGGCAAAAGTTTCGTTTGCTTCATGCTATTTTGCGGTCTAATCGAACAAATTAAAGCAGTCCTTTGAACCTTTCCTATTTCATAGCCAAAAGAATCAGTTTTAAGAAAGCGGGAGGATTTTCGGCCACCATACACAAAATTGCAGTAGGAAGCCTCGCTTTGGGTCTGGCCGTGTCACTTGTTTCTTTTATGGTGTTGGGAGGTTTTCAGAAGACAGTTTCTGAGAAAGTTTACGGTTTCACAGGTCATTACCAAGTGCAGCGCTTCACGATGAGCAATGCTTTTGAAGAAGCACCCTTTTCCTTGAATTCTAAATTCAGCCAAACCTATCAGCTCCTGCCTTTTATCACCAAGGTCCAGGCTTTCGCTCATAAAGCCGCATTAATCAGAGGAGATGAAGAGGTGGAAGGAGTGCTGATGAAAGGAGTGGGGCAGGATTTTGATACGCTGGGGTTTAGAAAATATGTGGTGGATGGCAGAATGATCCGTATTCCTGAGAAAGGAACTAGCAATGAAGTCATGCTAAGCCAGCATATTGCAACTAAATTATTGCTGAAAGTGGGCGATAAAATCACGCTGTACTTTGTGCAAGATCCACCAAGGTACAGAAGAGTGGAAGTAGTTGGGATATTTCAGACCTACCTGGAAAACTTCGATGAAAAGATCATTATAGGAGAGTTGCAGACCATCCGAAATCTGAATGATTGGACTAATGATCAAATTGGCGGATTGGAAATCTTCGTGGATGACTTTACTAAAATAGATTCCTATACTCCGAAAATGGAGGAGTTAATGGATTTTGACTTGAAATTAATTAGTAGTCAAGATAAGTTCTTGGAGATCTTCGATTGGTTAAGCCTGTTGGATAATAATGTCTATGTATTTATTGGTTTGATAGGCTTCGTGGCGATCTTCAATATGGGTGCGATTCTCTTTATTTTGATCATGGAACGGACGCAAATGATCGGTTTACTGAAAGCGCTAGGATCTACCAATATGCAAATCCGAAGAATTTTCTTTTGGAATGGTATCAATATACTTTTGCGTGGAATGGTAATCGGAAATGCAATAGGTCTAGGAATAGGGGTTTTGCAAGATCGGTTCAAATTGATTCCTCTGGATGCTGCAAGTTACTACATGAGTTATGTGCCGATTGATTGGAATTGGCCTGTATTTATCTTGATTAATATAGGAATTGTAGTGCTGACAGCGGCAGTCTTGTGGATACCTGTCATGGTGATTTCTAAAGTAGAACCTATTCGGTCAATCCGTTTTGATTAAGCTGATAAGGACTAAAAATACTTTTGATCTTCATAGAAATCACCCCTATCCCTGCTTCTTTGAAGATTCCGCGACTCATTTTGGAGGTTCCTTTCGTACGGTCTGTGAATATAATAGGCACTTCCACTAGTTTAAAACCAAGCTTCCAAGTGGTGAACTTCATCTCTATCTGAAATGCATAGCCAACAAATCGTACTTCGTTAAGCTTAATTCCGGCAAGAACTGATTTATGGTAACATTTGAATCCTGCAGTCGCATCCTTTACTGGTAAGCCTGTGATGAATTTCACATAAATACTGGCACAGTATGACATCAATACTCTGCCCATAGGCCAGTTTACCACATTTACTCCTGTGATGTATCTAGAGCCGATGGCTAGGTCAAAACTCCGGTCAGCACAAGCTTCGTATAGTCGGATCAAGTCATTGGGATTGTGGGAAAAATCCGCATCCATTTCGAAGATGAAGTCATAATCCCTTTCCAACGCCCATTTAAAGCCAGTGATGTAAGCTGTTCCTAAGCCTAATTTCCCATGTCGCTCTATCAAGTGAAGTCGCTCAGGAAAGGCTGCTTGAAGGCTTTTCACCAATTCACCAGTGCCATCTGGGCTGCCATCATCCACTACCAACAGTTCAAATCCTCCGGCAAGATTCATCACCGCATGGATCATCTCCAGGATATTCTCTTTCTCATTGAAAGTGGGGATTATGACGAGTTTTCGATGATCCATATTTTGAGCAAAAGCCAAAAGTAAACTTAAAGACCGATTTTAGAAGGGTGGTCAGTATAAATTTTGGTTAAAGTATAGATTTGTGCAAATTATAAGCAATGAAACAACACGTAGCTATTGTCAGTTATTTCTCGAATGGGGTGTACGATACGAATACACTCGACGAAAATAAAATGTTATCTGATATTCTAAACGACTTGCAGATTTCTCATGAAACCGTTATCTGGTCAGATCCTAAAGTCAAATGGGAAAAATTTTCACTCTTGCTATTCAAATCAACCTGGGACTATTTTGATTTTTATCCAGAGTTCTTGAAATGGATAGCAGTCATGAAACAACTCAATATTCCGACTCTTAATAGCTTGGATACCATTCTTTGGAACTCTTCGAAAACATACCTTTTAGAAATTGAAGCAAAGGGCTTCCCAGTAATAGCCGGGATGATTTTGGGAAGAGGGAAGATCATTTCTCTGGAAGAAATAGCTTCGAAGGTCAAAAGTGAAACATGGGTGGTTAAGCCTTTAGTAAGCGGTGGTGCAAAGAATACCTTAAAACTGGAGCGTGGTGATTGGGCAAAATATGCTAAACAAATTCAAAGCTGGGTAGATAATGAGGCGTTTTTAGTACAACCTTTTATCTCAGAGGTTGAAAAAATAGGAGAGTATTCCTTAGTGTTTTTCAATGGAAAGTTTTCCCATGCAGTACTGAAAACGCCAGCGGGCAATGATTTTCGAGTGCAGCATTATTTCGGAGGAACCATTAAACCCATCATTCCCTCTGAATCCATGTTGACTTCTTGTCAGGCACTAGTAGATGAATTTGCTGCAGAAAGCTTATATGTCCGGGTAGATGGGGTAGAAATCGATGGTACGTTCTGTTTGATGGAGTTGGAAATGATCGAACCTTATTTATTTCTTGGTTTGAGCGAACAGGCGCTAATTAACTACAAGAAAGCCATTTCAGTACGTTTAGGTTAAGAAGCGCAAAATTCTAACTGTGCCTTTGCATACTCACTTCCTTTATTTGCTGCATTTTGAAGAAGATCACAGCCTTCAGAATCACCCAAAGAAGCCATGCAATGTCCTTTACGAGCCATTGCTTCTATGTGATTTGGGTTTTGCTTGAGCACAGCATCAAAATCCTCTAGTGCCCAAGGCAAATAACCTGCATTCATTAAGGCAAATCCTCGATTATAGCGTCCAACCATATTATTAGGCTCTCGATTAACATAAGAATTTAAAGAAGCTGCGCATCCCAAAGCATCTCCCTGATAGGCCAAAGCCATCCCGGTGTAGAAATAAACTTCAGCATAATCGGGATTTAATTCCGCAGCTCTTCTAAGAAATTCTTCTGCTTTATCAAATTTCTGAGTCATGATCATCGTGCGACCAAGTAGATAAAGAATATTAAAATCTGTGGCATCGAGTGAGGCTGCCCGAAGAACCCTTATTTCTGCCTCATCATAGTTCTTTTGATCAAAAAGTAATTTACCTAAACCAGCATGTGCGTGTGCATATTCATTGTCGATGGAAATGATCCGCTCGTAATCTGCTTTTGCTTTTTTCAATTCCCCGAGTTCTTCGTAGCATCTCGCCCGCATGTGTAATGCCTTGACGTCAGTCACATTAAAAAAGAGGTATTGATTAAGGTCTTCTATAGCATCATCATATTTCTTGCTGTTGAAAAGTTGCTCAATATTTTGTAGGCTACTTGAGCACGAGCTACTTGCAATAATTAAGAAAAGGATAGTCAGGGTACGTAAAAGTCGTTTCATGACTAAATGAACAAAAAAATAAGGATTAGGAAAAACATTTATGAAGATATTTTCCTAACCCTTATGAAGTTTTAAAAATTCATACTTCCTCTAGTAGAAAAAGTAGTAAATCGCTGACAATTAAAGTACTCCCTTGGTGCTTGGAAGTTGATTGATGTTTCTGGGATCGCGAGTTACGGCCATTTTTATTGCCCTAGCAAGAGCCTTGAAAATAGCTTCGATCTTATGGTGCTCATTATCGCCTTCGGCTTTTATATTTAGATTGCATTTGGCAGTATCTGAGAAGGATTTGAAGAAATGATAGAACATTTCTGTAGGCATGTCACCGACTTTCTCACGCTTGAATTCAGCATCCCAGACGATCCAGGGTCTTCCTCCAAAGTCAATTGCTACTTGTGCCAAAACATCATCCATTGGCAAAAGAAAACCGTAACGATAGATTCCCTTTTTGTCTCCTAAAGCTTTCAGATAGGCCTCACCCAGCGCCAAAGCTGTGTCTTCAATCGTGTGATGTTCATCTATGTGTAAATCACCATTTACTTTGATCTCCAGATCGGTGCTTCCATGTTTGCCTAGTTGCTCTAGCATGTGATCGAAGAAATGTAGTCCTGTTTTGATGTCACAGTTCCCATTTCCATCCAGATTTAGCTTGATATAAATATCAGTTTCAGAGGTCTTTCGACTTACCTCTGAGGCTCGCGGTGGCATTTTCAAAAACGCAAAGATCTCATCCCAGTCTGTTGTGCTCAAAACAGCATGTTCAGCTGATTCACCAATGAAGATAGCTTTTGCTCCAAGATTCTGGGCGAGCTTCACATCTGTCAATCTATCGCCAATGACGTAGGAATTTGCCAAGTCATATTCTTCAGAAAAGTAGGCTGTCAACAAGCCTGTATTGGGCTTTCTGCTGGGAGCATTTTCATGTTCAAAAGTTTTGTCTACATGGATTTCTTTGAAGAAAATATTCTCCTGCTCCAACGTTTTCAACATCTTATACTGTGCCGGCCAGAAGGTGTTTTCAGGAAAGGAATCTGTTCCCAAGCCATCCTGGTTAGTTACCATGACCAATTCAAAATCAGTTTCTTCGGCAATCTTGCGCAGGTTTGTAATTGCCTTCGGCAAAAACTCTAGCTTCTCTAAGCTATCTACCTGAAAATCAGTAGGTGGTTCTTTGATAATTGTCCCATCCCGATCTATAAAAAGTACTTTCTTTTGCATGGTTTATAGGTTAAAGCTTTCCGTGTATATTTGTTTCAAAGCTTGTATAAAGGCTTCATTTTCGACTCTTGTGCCTACTGATATCCGCAGACAATCTTCACAAAGCTGCACTTTTGACCTGTTTCTCACGATGATCTTTTTTTCGATTAGGTCGTCGTACACATGACTTGCATTTGGCATTTTTACCAGAAGGAAATTCGCATGAGAAGGATAAATTTTCTTTACAAAATCCAGCTGGTTCATTTCCTTCTTCAAGTATTCACGCTCTTGGAGTATATCTGAAATCATCGCATTTACTTTATCCACTTTCTGAATAGCAGCCAAAACAGTTTGCTGTGTCAGTCCAGAGATATTATAAGGAGGTTTGATTCGGTTTAGGATCTTGATCATTTTCTTGTTGGCAAAAGCCATCCCTAGTCTTAGAGAAGCTAGTCCCCAAGCTTTGGAAAATGTCTGCATGACCAGAAGATTACCATACTCACCTAGAAGAGTGGTAAAGCTTGGTTCATCGCTAAAGTCAATGTATGCTTCATCGACCACTACCAAACCGTTGAATTCGCGAAGTAATCTCAGAATATCCTCACGATGTACCTTATTTCCACTGGGATTATTAGGTGAGCAAACGAAGATAATCTTGGTGTTTTCATCCACCGCTTTTAGAATCAAATCCGGCTGAAGCTGAAAATCCTCAGTTAGGGGAACTTTACGGGTTTCCACGTCATTGATGCCGGCGCTCACTTCATACATTCCATAAGTAGGAGGTAGGAGGATCACGTTATCTTTTCCAGGGTTGCAAAATGCTCTGAAAAGCAAGTCAATTGCCTCGTCAGAACCATTTCCCAGGAATAGTTGAGCAGGTTTCACCTGCTTGATCTTAGCGATTTCGGCCTTCAATTCAAGTTGATATGGATCAGGATAGCGATTATGATCCTCATCTGTGATAGATCCATAAGGGTTTTCATTTGCATCCAGAAATATCCCTTCCTTGCCGGTGTACTCATCACGAGCAGATGTGTAGGGCAGAAGGTTTACTATGTGTGGTCTTAGTAATGGGGTTAGGTCAAACTTCATTTTTTCTGTTTTTTGAGATGTTTGAGTCTTATCGATACGGCATTTTTGTGTCCCTCCAGCAGTTCATTTTCTGCCATGATTTCTATGGTAGGGCCTAAGTTTTTCAATCCTTCAGGACTGATTTTCTGATAAGTAATTTTTTTTACAAAGCTGTCCAGTGACACACCACTATAATTTCTTGCATAACCGTAGGTCGGCAAGGTGTGATTGGTGCCAGAGGCATAGTCACCGGCTGATTCCGGCGTGAAGTTGCCAATGAAAACTGACCCAGCATTGTAAACCGCATTTACAGCTTCCTCTTCTTCCACCACGCTGATGATTAGGTGCTCAGGAGCATAGAAATTGATCAGCTCCATGGCTTCCTCAGCGCTGTCCATGATTACAGCTCTAGAATTTGCTAAGGCTTTTTTGGCAATATCTTTTCTGGGAAGATCTTCTAGCTGTACATCAATTTCTTTGACCACGCGCTTTGCAAATTGCTCGGTGTCTGTGACCAAAATAACCTGACTATCGACGCCATGTTCTGCCTGAGAAAGCAAGTCGGCAGCCACAAAAGCTGGATTCGCCGAATTATCAGCATAGACCAAAACTTCTGATGGACCTGCCGGCATATCAATTGCTACGCCGTACTTAGTTGCGATTTGCTTCGCCGCTGTCACAAATTGATTTCCAGGGCCAAAGATCTTATCTACTTTTGGTACACTTTCAGTCCCAAATGTCATCGCAGCAATAGCTTGAGCTCCACCGGCTTTTACGATTTTGGTAATCCCGATCAAATCTGCTGTATAAAGTATCGCTGGGTGGATTTTGCCTTCTTTATTTGGAGGTGAGCAAAGCACAATTTCCTTGCAACCCGCCAATACGGCAGGAATTCCAAGCATTAATACGGTACTGAAAAGTGGTGCAGTACCGCCGGGAATATATAAGCCAACCTTGTGGATTGGGACACTTTTTCTTCTGCAAACTACTCCCGGCATCACTTCATCCACCAATTCAGGTGTTGCCTGCGCCATGTGGAATCGTTCAATATTTGCTTTGGCCACATGGATCGCTTCTTTCAAGGCTGGTGAAATAGCCGCTGATGCAGCACCCAATTCTCCTTCTGAGGGAAAGAGTGACTCCAATTCTACGTGATCGTATTCCATTGCGAATTTGAAAAGGGCTTTGTCGCCATTTCTTTTCACTTTTCGCAGGATGGGTTTTACGACTTTATTTATCTGCTTGGATTTAAAGATTGGCCTAGCCAACTGCTTTTTCCAAGTTTCCTTACTAGGATTGTCTAGGACTTTCATATGATTTTAATTGGTCTTTTAGAGGCCATAACCTGTCCCGTGACGATCGAAACGGGATGGAATCTCGCAGGTTATATTTATTTCTCTATGTGTCGCTTGCGTCATGCTCGATTTCATGTGTTTACAATTTGATTTCTGGGCTAGGTTTGTGCAAGTAGTTATGCAGGATTAAAGAATCATCTTTTCAATAGGAACAACTAGAATTCCTTCTGCTCCGGCAGCTCTGAGTTCCTCGATATTTTCCCAGAATTGATCCTCGTTCAAAACCGAGTGAACTGATGACCAGCCTTCTTGAGCAAGTGGCAAAATAGTAGGGCTACGCATTCCTGGAATTAGGCTTGTGATTTTTGAAATGGATTCGTTAGGTGCATTCAGCAATACATATTTGCTGCTTTTACCTTTTTGAACAGCATTGATTCTGAAGAGTAGCTTTTCCGCAATTTCTTTTTTCCAATCGGGCAGATTAGTATGAGAGATCAGTACAGCTTCGGATTTGAAGATTTCTTCTACTTCCTTCAAGCCATTCATCATCAGCGTAGAGCCAGAGCTCACGATATCGCAGATTCCTTCTGCCAAACCTATGCTGGGAGCGATCTCTACCGATCCGGAGATTTCGTGGATATCGGCATTGATATGTTGACTTTTGAGATAATCACCAAGGATTTTAGGGTAGGAGGTGGCGATATTTTTTCCTTCGAAAAACTGTACGCCATTATATTCCTGACCTTTTGCGACAGCTAGAGAAAGTCTGCATTTAGAAAAGCCCAACAGCTTCATCGTCGTGACATCCTTGTTTTTCTCTACGACTTCATTTTGACCTACAATTCCAAGATCAGCTACTCCATCGGCTACATAGCCCGGAATATCATCATCTCGGAGAAAAAGGAATTCGATTGGGAAATTGGTGGATGTGGACTTGAGTTTGCCCGTTCCATTGTAAAATTTGATGCCACATTCTTTGATGAGGCTAAGTGAGTCGTCGGATAGTCTGCCGCTTTTCTGTACGGCAATACGGATTATTTTTTCCATGTTGGCAAGTTACGCTAAGTAATAAAAGGATGTAATAAATGTTGGTGAAAAGCGGAATCCCTATCATCGGCTTCACCGGTTGTATAACAATATTCCTCAGGAGGAATGATGGAAATGGTGCATCAAGTTGGCTTGATGTGCAGTTGCTAAAAAATCAATATTTCTATTGCTGTTTTCCATTATCGTTGGCAAAGATAGGAGACGAAGGAGAAAATACAAATGGACAGGAGTTATTTTAACTAGTTACAGGGGTGTTTAGCTGGGATCTTTTTTCCTTAGCTCTAGAATTTTATCCAGTTTTTCCCACTTTCCTGCCAAAGCTTCCTGGATCATTTGATTCCATCTAGCTTGGATTTCCTTATTTCTGCCATTATGGGTTTGATTGTCGTAGAATTCCTGTAAGTGATTCATCTCCCGATACGCATCTAGGTAAATGTCATTTAGTTTTGCCTCGTAAAAATTTGGTTCCAAATCCGAATTCTTCAACCTGAATATCATACGATCAGCAGCGATGCGGGTGAGATCGAAATGTCTTTGCTCATGGTTACTGGCGTAGTCATCCGCATCCTTCACCCAAGATTGATCAGGGAGCATATAGACTTTCACCTCGATGGTCTGTACTATTTCGCCATTTTGAATAAAGGCATTGCCCTCAATAGATAAACTGCTAAAGATGGTTGCATTGAAGGAGCTTAATGAGTTAGGTCTATCAGTAAAATCTGCCCAGGTCAAGGGCCTTTCGGGATTATAAAAAACGGTGTCTTTGGTACTTTGTCTTACGGGATCCAGGATATTCAATCGGACGTTCTTTACCAATGATCGGTTGGTTTGGTATTGGGAAGCTATCCAGGCATCGAAGTATTTCCAGCTATTTTCAAATAGCCTGCGGATGGATGCATCTAGGTAATGCATCTGGCTGGCAGGTCTTCCGTAGTTAAGTTTATTGTTGAAATCAACCAAATGAACCGGTTCATTTTCTCCAACTAGAAAAAATCCCATATTCAGTTGTATTTCACCTTTATAGGTTTGGAGATCTACCTGATATGTTTCCTTCAGATCCAGGTTGTATAGTTTCACAAGTATTTCATAGGAAGGAAGGTTGCTGGAAGTTAGTTTGGCATTGTAAAAGTTATAGGCTTGCTGAGCTAATTGGCCTCCGAAGCTGGCAGAATATTTATTTCGTTGGGGATCATACACCTGACCAATTGATTTTTGTACGCGTGAGTCTATGACCGCTTTGAATACATAGTTTCTTTCTTGGGCGGGTTTTTCGTCAGGATTAAGTTGCAACGTCACTTCTTGCCCTAAAGAGTTATCCAAAGAAATAAACAAACAGATAAATGCAAAAAGCAGGATTTTCATGTGTTTAAAATTGATTTTTAATGGTCACATAGCCTGTCCCGTCCGCCGCGGCGGATCGGGAGAATCTCGCTTCCATTATGTGACGTCTGAGTCATGCTCGATTTCATCTGATTATAATTTAGATTTCTTAGTTAAACGCCTGCGGAATTCAAGAAAACACCTAAGGGGTATAATATTCATCCTCTTGTGTATCGCTTGCGTCATGCTCGATTTCTTTTGTTCTTTTGCCTTGACGCAAAAGAACAAAAAAGTCAAGTCGCCAGCAAAGCTTCACCCCGCAGGCCAGCCGCCTGGCTCGCTGCTGCGACAGCCTTGCGCGCCCTAAGAACAAGCATATCTGCTGTTGCGGTGTATGCTGGGATATAATCATCCCCCTGTGTGTCGTCCGCTCCTCATGGGTATTTCATATGATTATAATTGTTTTTAATTGGCCATATGGAATCTCGCATGCATTATAATCATCCCAGTGTGTGACGCTTGAATCATGCTCGATTTCATGTTTTGAAAAACGAAATAATACTCAAAATGTTAAGCTCCTTACTAATGGCTTGATATTTTAAAAAAGTCAAAAACAAGAAGCGAAGTTTTTGACTACGCTTCAATTTATTGATTTTCTATAGGATTACTGAAATAACTGTGGTGCAAAAATGGAAAGGTAATCTCTCCAGTTAGCCCAAGTATGACCTCCGGTGCTTTCATAGTATTCGTGCTCAAATCCGGTTTTGTCCAAAATGGAAAGCAGTCGCTTATTTGAGTCCATTACAAAGTCATCGACTCCACAACCCACCCAGTACTTTTCTACACCACTGGCCTTCAGAGCAGTAAACTTTTTCTCCAGCTCAGCCATATCCGCATTTGCATTAAAAATACCACTACTGAAAACCCCTATGTATCCAAATGTGCCTGGGTATTCAATAGAGGCAGTAATGGTATGACCACCGCCCATGGATAGTCCTGCGATAGCACGGTTTTCTTTATTTGCCTTCGCTCTGAAGTGCTTTTCAATATATGGAATTACATCTTCCACCAAGCTTTTTTCAAATTGGCCTTGATATTTTGCGTAGGTTTCTCGGGTTGGTGCTGCAGCTCCCGGTACAGTTCTGAGTGTGCTTGTTTGCCAAGCATTTCCATTTGTCATCACGATGATCATGGGTTTTGCTTTTCCTTCAGCGATCAGATTGTCCAAAATCTCATTTGCCCTGCCAAGTGCGGACCAGGCATCTTCATCGCCACCTGCTCCATGTAAGAGATATAATACGGGATAACTTTCTTGCTCTGAATCATATCCAGGAGGAGTATATACGTACATTCTTCTGTAGCTGTCCAATGAAGGAGATTCGTACCATACTTGGGAAAGTGAGCCGTGAGCTACTTCATTCAGTTGGAAAATTTCCGATCCTTCACCCGGTACCATTAGCAAACTTGCATATCGAGTTCCATCTCGCAAAGCTTGGGAATTTGTTGGGTCAATTGCCGACACGCCATCAATAAAGAAATTGTAATGGTACATGGAGGACTCCAGAGGATCAATCGTAACAGTCCAGACTCCGTTTTCTTCTTTTTTAAGCGGCAATTTTTCTCCAAATCCCATCCAGCTGCCATTGATGGTTACTTCATTTGCAGTTGGAGAAAAGACACGGAAGCTGACTGAATTGTCAGCACTCACCTCTGGGGAAATTACCTTTGGTGCCTGCATGGCACTAATTTCCTGTGCCTGAGCACTTATTACAGCTCCCATGAATAAGGAAGAGGCAATGATAGATTTGATGATTTTTAATTTCATGGTTTTTTGGGGTTTATTGAAATAGCTGTGGTGCAAACTGAGTCAAATATACTCTCCAGTTTCTCCAGATATGACCACCTTTTGATTCTTCGTATTTATAAGGCATTTCCATGGCATCTAGCTTGGCTCTGTATTCTTTATTGGCGTCGTATAAAAAGTCTGTTTTACCGATCGCAATCCAATACAGTTTATACCCGTTATCCATTTGAGTTTTCAATGTGCCGTCAATGTCAGTATATACCTTGCCGGTGGCATCTTCGCGAGGCATGATAGCCGCTGAGAAAAGACCTATGTAGTCAAACATGTTTGGATAAAATCTGGAAATATGCATGGTGTGGTACCCACCCATAGAAAGACCAGCTATGGCACGATTAGCTTTATCTGCTTTTACCTGATAGTTATTTTCTACAAAGTTGACTACATCCATGAATTTTGCTTCATAAGTTCCGTCCATCGTTTTCGGGATCATGAAAGCGGGTTTGTACATCCCTTTGTTTCCCTCTCCAGGAGCTGCATCCTGGATCACATTGCCATTTGGCATCACTACGATCATTGGCTTAGCCTTGCCTTGTGCAATCAAATTATCCATAATCTGAGCAGTTCTACCCAATGCAATCCAAGCTTCCTCGTCTCCCCCGGCGCCATGTAGTAGATATAGAACAGGGAATTTGTCTTTGGATTGCTCGTAACCTGGAGGTGTATATATAGTAAGCCTACGATCCATACCCAATCCCGGAGAATCATACCAGCGACGGGCAACTGTGCCATGCGGCACATCCTTTACGCGGTATAAGGCAGCTTGGCCTTCACCTACGATAAATACATTGGTGACTGAAGCCACATCGCGTATCAGAAATGGATTGCTGGGATCAGTGGTCTTCAGATCATCAACTATAAATGAATAGCTATAAAGTTCGGGCGAAAGCGCATCAGAGGTAAATGACCAAAGGCCTTTATCGTCTTTTGTCAGTTCAGCTTTGCCAGGACCATCCATTTCCCCCATAGGAGTTTCCATTTTTACAGTAGGAAGAAAATCGCCTGTTACCTGAACAGACTTCGCATTGGGAGCAAAGATCCGGAAAGTAACCGAGCTGTCGTCCTGTATCTCAGGAGAAGTGATTTGCGGGGCACCAAATAGGGCTTCTTGGGCTTGTGCATTCATTCCTAACATGAAAAGCGATAGGAGGGAGAGCAGTAAGGTTTTATTCATGGGATATTGTTCTGTTAGGTTAAAATTATCAAGAAGTAGCTGTAAACTGAATTAATCTAAACTTCTATTGTGTCATATAGACAATTACATAAAAAGCAATAGAATTTCCAAAGAATGCGCAATCAATTTGGCTTAATAGATTGGGTTTATAGGATGACTGTATGAAGCACTAATGTATTGTTCGCCTTGGACTCCTATAAATTTCAAGGATTTTAGATTAGCATAAGAAAGTGATCGCTGACTTGAATTCTATCGGACGAAGTGTGTTCGTAAGCGTACAGGCGATTTATTGGTCTCAAAATCAAAATCAGGATTTTTCAACCTTTTCAAAATTAAATTCCCTTAACATACCAAGTTTGATGCAACCTCTGCAAAGGTGGAATTTATTCCAAAGTGTCCGCTAGCAATACATCCGAACAGAGATGTGACCATATTTTGTACATGTTTTGTTAAAAATATGTGAATTGATCAGAATTAAATTCCGAAATCTTGCGAGAAGTTTAATAATCAGAAAAATTACTGGCTCTCTGGTGATGCATGTCTTTTTGGATTGGTATGCGCTTAGCAATAAGGCAAGCACAATACAAAATCTAAAAATTACTAAACCAACATATTATGAAAACTTTATTAACAGTAGCATTAGCAAGTGCCTTATCTTTTAGCTCATTGGTAGCAAATGCAAGTGAAGATTTGAAAGCACTCTCCACAGTAAATTCTAACTACAAGAAAATCAGCGTCACTCTTAATGGGGGAGTGGGAAGTGCGAAAATTTCTATTTTGGATCAAGACGGTAAAGTTCTTAGCTATAGAAAAGTACGTGTTAAGGATGAAAATTTGATGGTGCCTTATGACATGGATAATTTGCCGGCAGGGGAGTATCAGATTAAAATAGTAACAGATACCGAAGAAGTATCCTATACGATAGCAACTACCAACAAACCCATCCCTTCAGCAGACTTGCCTTTGATGGCCTACGGTAAAATGGTAGATGAAAATACTGTAAGTGTAACTGTGGTAGGATTGATGGAGCCGGGAGTCGAGGTCGAAGTTTACTCTGCCGAATCAGGCAAAAAAATCTATTCTGAATATATCTATCAGACAGAGGGTTTTAAGAAGAATTATTCTTTCAGCAACCTCAATTCAAAAGATATCTACTTGAAAGTGATCGACTACCAGGGAAGAAGCAAAACATTATACTTCTAAGTACTAAACCAACTATAGCCAGAAGCCTTGATTTTCGGATCAGGGCTTTTTTCTGATTTACCCCTTGGTCATTAAGTTTATTCAGGTGGATATTTAGCCTCTATTTTATTGGTTCAAACCTAAAAAATATCCTGGATTTTCGCAGTGAAAGATATTGGCTACAACCACTTTTTTCGCTTAAAGTAAATGAATGGCAAGATAGCTGAACAAATCATGGCAATAATTACAATCGGATAGCCATAAGTGAATTTAAGTTCAGGCATAGAATCAAAGTTCATCCCGTAAACTCCGGCAATTAAGGTTGGTAACGAAATACATACGGTGACTACCGTAAGCATCTTAAAAATATGGTTTTGCTCCAAGTCAATTTTATTGGAGACATTCTCTCTGAGATCATCCAATCGGTCAAAATTGAATTGGATGTAATCGGATATCACTGTAAGGTCATTCAGCTCCGCTCTTACACTTTCCTTTAATTCCGCCTGCTGCTCCCAGTTACTCTTGATATATAACCTCAACACCCGAGTAGTCTCAAGAAGTGATTCCTTGATCAGTAGGTTGTTGAAATTATATTTTGTGATGACATCCATGACATTGCTGGAAAATTCTTTTTCTATCAGAATGTCGTTAGCGAGCGCTTTTACTTTTCTACTCAGGCTTTCGGTGATATCTGCAAAATAGTCGGAGACAAACTCAAATTGAAATTTGAAAATTCCACTTAAATCAGGAATTCTCTGCAAGGAATTTATTTTTGCCGGGTACAGTTCGTTGAAATACGAATCAAGACTGGAACTTGTAAACAGAAAAAGGCCAGCCTTTGTGATAATGATAAATAAAGGCTCTTCAATCAGTCTTCTATCGGTATTGTAATAGGGAATGGAAAAGTGAAATGCCGCTTGCTTCTCATTTTCCAGAAAGTGTGAACTGATTTCTATATCCTCAAAATGCTTCATGATATAAAAATCCAGCTTATAATTCTGCTCTAGCCAGGCCAAATCTGATTGGGTATAATCCATGAATTGCATGACGTGAAAATCTAGTTCGGAAACCGTCAGTTCATCCACACTCTGGGCTTTAAAGGACTTTTTATTTTTTAGGAGGATTTCGATCATAGGCTAGCTTTTAATTGGATGAATAGGGTTATACCCTTTTGAATTACTGAGTTTTGAAATATGATGCTGTCATGGCAAAAATCTGAAATGAGTTTGTTTTACATTGATAGTATTCAAAAGCCTCATCATTTTCCTTCTCCTCACAATCCAAAATGCTACTAACATATTTGGAACCCAACAAAGCCAAGCAACTATTTGATAGGCAGGAATAAATTCTCCTTGATGCATTATGATTAATATCGGAAGCCAAATCCTCAGCGTCACCGCTGCAAAGCATGCCGCATAGCTAAAAATCATCCAGTTTTCGTGCGCATCAAAATCCTGCTTTTTGGCAGTGAACCATCCCATCATCGTGGTACCTAGCCAGATGATTCCCAAGGATACAAAACCAAGGATACAGACCATTCCACCTGTTGCATAAATTCCAATGTATATCCCCGCCAGACTGCTGAAGAATGCGGCAGTGACGTAAGCCATCCCGATTTTCTTGTGGATCATTCTGTTTCTGTCCCGAAATGACTTAGGGAATTGTGTCCAGCCGATCAGCAGAGCCAAACCTCCTAGAATAATATGGGTGTAAAATGCACCATTCCAAATGGGGCTGCTCAACAATTCTTCAGATTTAGACTGTAGTAAGCCAAAATCTCTTTCCAGAATAAAATATAAAATAGGGTACAGACCGACAACCGTACAGAGGATTGCAAATATCCACTGGCGGATTTTTTTTAAGAGAGGTTTCATGTAAGCTTGATTTTAGACCGTTTGGGGTTCTTATGAGAGTCTGGCAATTGAATTATTTTTTGAAAGATATTTTTTCAACTGATCGAAAGTACCACCGAATCCCTGCTCCATATTGCCAATATTATCGGCGAATACTTGTTTGGACGCATCAGAAGCTTTATGTGGGAAAGATACTAGGTCTATTCTGGTTTTGCCATCTTCCTCATAAAACTCAAGATCCACAATCATTTCCAAAGGCCAGTCCACACCAAAGGGTATTTCAGGTGCTTTGACTGTGTCTCCTGATTCATTGGAAAAGGAGTTGATAAACTGAAGTTTATAAGGAGCTTCAATTTCTTGAATTATCCATTTGGCCCACATTTCATTGCCATCTTTATTCCGAAGGACAAAATGAACTATGCCTTCTGGATAAAAGTCAAAGGTTTTTACTTCCATACTGAATCCTGCAGGTCCCCACCATTGCTGCAGGCTTTCTGCTGTGGTAAATGCAATATAAACCTCTTCTTGGGAATGGGTGAAGTAGCGGGTGATTTCGAGATGTGCAGGCATATTTATTTAGTGAGATTGACTAAGTCAGTATATGAAATTTGATTCTTTTTAATTAAACAGCTGAGATTGCTTCTTCACTCGTACCTCGCTCATCGCAATGACGAAGTGAAGTCAAAGTATATCCATCAATTTCAAATACTGTATCAACATTATCGTTTTGGCATCTTTGATCTCTCCAGTGCCTATCATAATTAAGGCTTCTTCAAAAAGTATTTCCAGCACTTCTATGTTTTCCTCCTCGTGATCCACGCCGCCACCCTCATTGACTTTCATGTCCTTGGAATAAGCTGCTATAAAAAAATGTAGGATCTCTGTCACTGAACCTGGTGACATATAAGCTTCAAACACTTTTTTCACATCTTTGACGAGATAGCCAGTTTCCTCTTCGGTTTCTCTACGAATGCAATCTTCCGCATTATCCTCATCCAAAAGACCTGCACAGGCTTCGATCATCATGCCTGATTCATTGCCATTCGTGTAAGTAGGCATGCGAAACTGCCGCGTAAGAATGACGGTTTTCTGTTCTAAATTATACAATAGAATGGTAGCCCCATTTCCGCGATCATAGGCTTCCCGTTCTTGGGTGATGACTTCTCCATCTTTTTTAGTGAATTGAAAAGTGATCTTCCGAAGCGTGTACCAATTGTCCGAGAGTACTTCTGTTTTTATAAGTTTGATGTCTTTGATCATGTGAATTTGTTGTAAGAAAAAAGTCTAGAAATGCGTTCTGGGCTAATTTTCAAAGTACGACTAGTTTATGGAGAACTGATTACTGAACACTGCCTTCCGCATGATCTACCATCTTTTCATCCAGCGTCATGTATGCGCCCATAGCATCTGCTGTCATGCAGGAGTGTACAGGAAGAATACCGAGGATATCTCCGACTTTCACGGTTGCCAAGAGTTCATCTGAGGCTTTGATGATGCCATGTTCTTGGGATATGCTTTTGAGAAAAGATTTGTTTTCTGGAATAGTCCATCCATTTTCATTGAGATAAACCACCTCACCGAAGTTTTTTAGCCCATTTTCGCCAACTAATACATCTTTGGCCAGATGAACTCCACCACCATGAATCAATATTTCTTTACGGTCTTTTTTGATATCCACCACTGGCACAGCTAAGCAAACTGCAATATCTTCCTTATTACATCCACCCAATTCAGCCTGCATCAAGTCGTAAAAGACAAAGTTTCCCGGGCCCATTTCGTCGATATCCTCAAAATCCTCCATCACGGCACATCCAGGAGTGTCTCCAATTCTTGTCACCAAATTTGGGTACTCAGTGCTGTATTTATTTTTAAGCATTCCCAGCGCATTTCGGGACTGCTCGTAAATAGCAGGAATATCGGGCATATAATAGGTATGTCCAGGGTGGAGGTAAAAGCCTTTGAATTTCAATTTGTCCGACTTTTTGGCAATCAATAAAATCTCCTCAATCAAACCAAAATCACTTACTTCTACGCCAGTTCTACCATATCCCGCATCGATTTCAATGAAAAATCCTACCGGATGCTCCAGTTGATCAGCGAGCATTTGTGTGGTATCTGCATTGATCAGTTGAACCGAAATAGATTGTTTAGCCGCTATTTTGTTGAGCTTTGAGGTTTCAAGTGGATTAAAGGGAAATGCAATATGAATGTTCACCCATCCCTGCCCTGCAAGGTATTGCGCCATTTTTATAGAAGAAACTGTCGCTTCAGTGATATTGTATTCTTTTGCCCAGTCACCGATTTGGCGGGATTGAGCTGTTTTGAAATGAGGAACAAGCTTCATTTCATGACGGGCGGCTTTATCGGCCATTCGCTTGATATTGGCTCGGCAGATTTTTTCGTCTAGCAGTAATGTGGGGGAGGTTATTTGATCGAGGTAGCTCATGAGTGATGTTTGAGTTTATAAAAATTTTATTGAAAGTAATCGGGGAGGAGGGGAAATACAAATTGAAAGTATATTTACGAAATACGATTTTCGATCTACGAGATTTCCGAGGAGTTGAACGGGTTTGGTTTTGCTCGCAGCGACGCAGCGACGCAACGAAAATAGAGATTAGTGAAAACCACAAAGGTTAACGAGTAGAAAATTGCGCCTCCCGTATAGCTATCGGGAGCGCCATCGCGGGAGATTTAATTTTTTAAGCCAAAGGAACGACACTTTATCCTTCGCCGCGCCGTTGCGTCGCCGCGAGAATATTTTTTATTGTTTCCGCCATTGCGGAAGATTTTCAAAGAGAGAAATTCTCCCCGCAATGCAGGTAACACCGCCAATTCTATTAATTTTGTCACCCAATATATACGGCTGAAATCGGCCTAAATAGCATTCTTAATTGCCTCAACACCTTCATGGAAGCAAAGAAAATACGGAGCACCTTTATAGAGTTTTTCCAATCCAAGCAACATCAATACGTCCCCTCATCGCCGATTGTGGTCAAAAATGACCCAACATTGATGTTTACCAATGCGGGAATGAATCAGTTTAAAGACTCATTTCTTGGTAATGAAATCGCCAAGTATTCCCGTGTTGCCAATTCACAGAAATGCCTGCGCGTAAGCGGTAAGCACAATGATCTCGAAGAAGTGGGCGTAGATACCTATCACCACACCATGTTTGAGATGCTGGGCAACTGGTCTTTTGGGGACTATTTCAAAAAGGAAGCGATAGCGTGGGCTTGGGAATTGTTGACGGAATTATATGGACTGGATAAAGATAGATTGTATGTGTCTATTTTCGAAGGTGACAAGGAGGACAATTTAAGTTTGGATCAGGAAGCCTATGATCTTTGGAAAGCTATTGTGCCTGAGGATCGTATCATTATGGGTTCCAAAAAGGATAATTTCTGGGAAATGGGAGATGTGGGGCCTTGCGGTCCTTGTTCGGAAATTCACATTGACCTAAGACCAGATGCTGAGCGTGAGCTGGTAGCAGGTAAAGATCTGGTGAATAATGATCACGAGCAGGTGATCGAGATTTGGAACTTGGTATTTATGCAGTTCAACAGAGTTTCAGATGGATCTTTGAAGCCTTTGCCAGCAACGCACGTAGATACAGGAATGGGTTTTGAGCGTTTGGTGAGAGCTGTTCAGCATAAGTCCTCCAATTACGACACGGATTTGTTTGCGCCATTCTTGGCTGCTTTGGCTAAGAAATCAGGAAAAACCTATGGTGAAGATGTGCCTACTGACATTGCTTTTCGAGTAATTGTAGATCACATTCGTGCGATTTCATTTACCATTGCAGATGGGCAATTGCCATCAAATAATAAGGCTGGTTATGTGATTCGCAGAATCCTGAGAAGGGCAGTGCGCTACGGCTACACGTTCTTGGGCTTCCACGAACCATTCTTATATGAATTGACAAGTCTAATAGCTGATAATTTCGGGGATATTTTCCCGGAGGTTAGACAACAGCAGGAGTTTATAGCCAAAGTGATTTATGAAGAGGAGACTTCCTTTCTTCGCACTCTTGATAATGGACTGAAAATACTCGATCAGATTAAGTCTGAACTGAATGAAAAGGTTGAGAAAGTAATACCAGGCAAAACAGCTTTTGAACTATATGACACCTTCGGGTTTCCGATGGATTTGACTTCCCTGATCGCACGAGAAAGCGGACTTTCGTTGGATGAAAGCGGATTTGCACAGGAAATGGAAGCCCAAAAAACGCGTTCCCGTGCTGCATCAGAATCCGAAACCGGTGATTGGGTGATTGTGAATGAAGATGATGGGGTAGAATTTGTAGGATATGATTTCCTAAAAGCGCATGCTCAGATCATCAAGTATCGGGTCATTTCGGATAAAAAAGGCGACAAATATCAATTGGTCTTGGACAAAACACCTTTCTATGCAGAAAGCGGTGGACAGGTAGGGGATACGGGTTGGTTGATATCGGATACTGAAAAAGTCAAAGTAATCGACACGAAGAAAGAGAATGATCTGATTGTTCATTTTGTAGAGAAGCTTCCTACTAATCCAGAATCCCAATTCGGTGCTGAAGTAGATGCCGAAAAGCGCTTTTTGACTGAGAACAACCACACCGCTACGCATTTGCTTCAGTCAGCTTTGAAAGAAGTGCTGGGTGATCATATTCAGCAGCGTGGATCGTTGGTGAATCAGAACTTGCTTCGCTTTGATTTTTCGCATTTTAGCAAATTATCTGATGAGGAAATTGCAAGGGTGGAGGATATTGTAAATGCAAAAATCCGTGAGAATATCACTTTATCGGATCAGAGAAATGTACCGATAGAGGAGGCGAAAAAGCAGGGAGCTACCGCGCTTTTTGGTGAGAAATATGGGGATTTTGTGCGTGTTATCACATTTAATAAGGATTTCTCTGTTGAGCTTTGTGGTGGAACTCACGTTCCTCAAACAAGTAAAATTGGATTGTTTAAGATTATTTCTGAAGCATCGAGTGCTGCTGGAGTACGTAGGATTGAAGCGATCACTGCAGAGGCAGCCGAGAAGAATTACCGCCAGCAAGAAGGGTTAGTAAAGGTGATTCAGGAGTTGATGAAGAATCCAAAGGACTTGAAAAACTCAATTGAGTCTTTGCTCCAGGAGCGAAATGATTTGAAGAAGGAGCTTGAAGCATTTCATCTGGAGAAAGCCGCAGGGATGAAAGCGGAATTGCTCAAGCAGTTTGTCATGGGTGATGGGATCAATACGTTGATTGCTCAGGTAGAATTGCCAAATGCTGATTCTCTGAAGAAGTTGGCGTATGAGTTGAAAAATGAAGTGGGAAATGCTTTCGTGATTTTGGCCGCAAAAATTGAGGATAAGCCACAGATTGCAGTGATGATAGATGAGGGGCTGATCAACAGTAAAAATCTAAATGCTGGATTGATAGTAAGAGAATTGGCTAAGGAGATTCAAGGTGGCGGTGGCGGTCAGGCGTTTTTTGCCACTGCCGGAGGTAAAAACTTAGCCGGACTGGAAAATGTAGTGGCTAAAGCAATAGAGTTGTACCTTTAAGCAATAAGAAAAACACGGGCGGATGCTAAGTGAAGAATTAAAGAATAAATATCAGTTGGTCATCGGACTAGAGGTGCATGCACAGCTTATGACCGAGAGTAAAATGTTTGCTGCTGATGCTAATGAATATGGCAAATCTCCGAATACACAGATATCAGCCATTACCCTTGGTCATCCCGGTACTTTACCTAAGGTCAATAGGAAAGCGATAGCCTATGCCATCAAAATGGGATTGGCCTGCAATTCTGAGATTACCCGATATAATGTCTTTGCGAGGAAGAATTACTTCTACCCAGATCTACCAAAGGGTTACCAACTTACCCAAGATAAAGGACCAATTTGTGTAGGGGGTACTGTGCCGATTCAACTGCCTGACGGAACCAAGAAGGAAGTTCAGCTGAATCGTGTGCACATGGAAGAGGATGCTGGTAAATCCATACACTTGGCGGATGAATCTGATACATTGGTGGATTTTAACCGTGCGGGGACACCTCTTATCGAGATCGTAACTGAACCGGCTATGCATAGTCCAGAAGAAGCATATGCTTTCCTTACCGAGGTGAAAAAATTGGTGAAATACCTTGATATCTGCGATGGCAATATGGAAGAAGGTTCTCTTCGCTGTGATGCCAACGTATCTGTGATGCTCAAAGGTTCTCATGAACTTGGCAAAAAGGTGGAAGTGAAAAACATGAATTCATTCCGAAATGTGTTCCGTGCCATCGAGCATGAACATGAGCGCCTGATCGGACTGATAGAACAAGGAGCGGAGGTGATCTCTGAAACAAGAACGTTTGATGCGAATACAGGACTTACAGCCAGTATGCGTACCAAGGAGGATTTGAACGATTACCGATATTTTCCAGAGCCGGATCTGAGTCCTGTGATAGTTTCTGACGAGTGGTTGAATGCTGTGAAATCAACCATGCCAGTGCTGCCTAGAGACCTACAAAAGAAATTTGTAGAGGAGTTTGGTTTACCTGAGTATGATGCAAGTTTTTTGACGGAATCGAAGGAGATTGCGCTTTGGTTTAATGAGCTATGTAGCAAAACTCAAAATTATAAAGCAGCCTCTAACTGGGTGATGGGGCCAGTTAGGTCATCCTTGAATGATCAGTCCATACAAATGCTTGATTTTCCAATAAGCAATGATTCTTTAGCTGCTCTGATAGCCTTGGTGGAGGGTGGGAGTGTGAGTTACACAGTTGCTTCGCAAAAATTATATCCGGAGATGCTCATGAGTGCAAATGAAAGTCCTTTGGAAATCGCTCAGCGACTCAATTTGATTCAGCAAAGTGATGAATCATCGCTGAGGCCAATAGTTGAAGAAGTCTTGGCCGCCAATGCGGCGAAGGTCAAAGAATACAGATCAGGCAAAAAAGGCTTGCTGGGCTTATTTATGGGCCAAGTGATGAAAAAATCTCAAGGCAAAGCCGATCCCAAAGTTGCCACAAAAATATTGACAGAATTACTAGCGAATTAATCCATGATGAATCAAATGAATGCAATCGTTTTCCTTGTCCTTTTATCCTTTTTCTCCTGCAGGCAAAAGCAAGCTAAAGATGGGATGGTGGAAATCTCAGGAACAATAGAAAATACTCCTGCCGGAGCAATAATACTTTCTCAATTCACAGATAGCCGTCCAATAGTTTTGGATACACTAGAGTTGGATAACAAAGGAAATTTTAAATATGAGGTAGCTGTAGATTCTCCCACTTTCTACGAGTTGAATTTGTATGGGGAAAAATTAATTCGCCTCGCGCTATTCAAAGAAGATGTGAAAATTTCCTACAATTATTCCAATCCGGAGAGTCTGCAAATTGAAGGATCCCAGGATTCGCAGGAAATGCTGAAAATAGAAAAATTGATGGAGGCTTACCAAACTAAGGTAAATGCGCTCAATGAGTCATATTACAAAGCAATGAGCGAAAATGATACAGAAACGATAAAAAAGATACAGACAGAGGCGATGGCTTTGGAAAGCAATCAATCCACGGAAGTCAAAAATGTGATTAATAGCATGGGAGATAGCTTTGCTTCACTTGCTGCTATTGGATTATTAAATCCCAAGAATGAATTCCAGTTTATGGATAGTTTGGTGGCTAAACTTGATGAAAAGTATCCTGAGACAAAGTCTATTATTCAGTTAAAGCAACAATTGGATGAGATGAGAGCACTTTCTATGGGACAACTGGCTCCTGAAATTGAGCTTCCCAATCCTGAAGGAGAGATCATGAAGCTTTCCGATTTGCGAGGAAAATATGTAATGATAGATTTCTGGGCGGCTTGGTGCAAGCCATGTCGTGAAGAAAATCCGAATGTGGTCAAGCTTTACAATGAATACAAGGATCAAGGTTTTGAAGTGTTTGGCGTGTCTCTTGACCGTACCAAAGAGGCATGGGTAGATGCAATTGCTGAAGATGGCTTGACTTGGACTCAGGTTTCTGATTTAAAATATTTCAATTCTGCAGCAGCAGAACTTTATCAGATTGATGCGATTCCGGCTACCTACCTGATAGATCCAGATGGAAAAATCATCGGGAAAGATCTTCGAGGCCCAAGTTTAAGAAGTAAACTAGCAGAGATTTTTGACTGAGTCAGCCTCTTCTATGAAGCAACAAAAAAGCCTTCTGATTTTTCAGAAGGCTTTTTTGTTGCTGGGAAAATATGAAAGGAAGGAAGAAAAAGTACCAAACAGTCCTTCCTTTAAAAATCGAGTCACTGAAAAAGGAATAGCAAAAGTTGTTTATCACCCGAGACAAATCTACTGAAAAGATTTAAAAGAAAAACAACCTTTAAGTTATTCCTAATGAATTAAATGTTAATTTTTCCTGATTTAAATTTAATATTCCTTGAATAGTAATAATTCAATTATTTAGCTATTTTCTCATAGCTGGCTATCACACCTCTTACCATAGCTGAGCTAAAACCCTGGTGTTCCATTTCATTTAGGCCGACTATTGTACAGCCTTTAGGTGTAGTCACTTTGTCAATTGCCGCCTCTGGATGAATGTTTTTTTGGATCATCAATTCAGCCGCTCCTTTCACGGTTTGGTTCACGATCTTACTTGCAGTGACGGAGTCAAAGCCAATTTGTATTCCTCCTTGGATCATAGCTCGCATAAATCTAAGTACATAGGCGATTCCGCAGGCACCAAGGACCGTGGCAGCTTCCATCAGACTTTCGTCAATCGGAATGGTGAATCCAATGCCGTCAAATAGTTCGGATACAGTCTTGATTTGATCTGCATCTGCATTTTGTGCACAAATACAGGTGACAGATTCTTGGATATCTGCAGCGATATTTGGCATGGCACGGAAGGCGATGCTGTCAGTATCTATTACTTGATACATTTCTGCAAAGGTAATTCCCGTCGCCAGCGAAATGATAATCTGGTTTCTGGGTCTAAGAGAGGGTTTGATTTCGTTCAGGATAGGATTGATATTATAGGGTTTGACGCCCAGGATAATGATATCCGCATCAGCTGCAGCAGAGAGATTATCACTGAGTACATGCACTCCTAAAGCGGCAAATTCACCTAGGCTTTCTACGTGCCTTTTGGTAAGGGTAAGATTCTTTGGATCAAAATCTTCCCGTTTTAAAAGTCCATTTGCAATGGATGTCCCCAGATTGCCGCAGCCGATAATGGCTATTTTCACTTTCGAAATCATAGAAAATATAATTATTGATTGGATTTGTTGATTAAAGGTAAACAATACCGCTGTTTTTATGCGAATTCATAAAATAATATGCAAGTCTTATGCTTTTAGGCACAGGTAACTAGGTGAAATATTAGACAAAAAATTTTGATAAAAAGTAAAGTTAATTTTACATTTAGTAAAACAAATATGTCTTATGAAAGAGAAATCAATTCTACATGTTCCTTTACTTTCTCCAAGTTGGAAGAAAGTAGCTTTTGTTTTTTTTCCACTTCCAGTCATTTTGGTTATTGGAATGTCTTTCGTCAGCATGGATATGAATTCAGATGATGTTGCCCAGATAATTTATGGGTTTTGGGCTATTGGGTTTGGCTTGTTGAATCTCACCAGAGAGAAAAATGAAGATGAGATGCTTAAATCCTTCCGATTACAAGCTTTCCAAACAGGCTCTTATTGGTTGATTTGGGGCATAGGAGCGTTGATGCTTATCAATTACCTTCGGTTTGACAGGATTACTTCAGAGATTTTTACGGCCTATTTGGTTCTGTTCCTATTGAATGCTTACGTCTACGCAGCATTTCAATACCAGAAGTTTATGGCAACCAAAGACTAATTTATATCTACATTTCTATGAGCCATCTAGTGATGTTTCACCAGAGCGAAGCAGGTTTGGCTTTTTAAATTCTATATGAAAAATTCCATAAAAGTAGAGCGAGCGCGACATAATATGACTCAGCAGGATTTGGCGGAAAAAGTAAGTGTTTCCAGACAAACAATCAACAGTATTGAGGCAGGGAAATACGTGCCTTCAACTGTTTTGGCGTTGAAGATTTCAAAGGTGTTTTCGGTAAGACTGGAAGATATCTTTGAATTGGAGGATGGGGATTAGAAGCGAGTAACCTGATCTTATGATTGGTGAAAGGGTTTTTACTTTTTACTAGAAAGCACTAATTTTTATCAGTAACCTGACTCTCTACTTGGTCCAAAATAAACTTGTAGATCGTGAAAAAGTCTTCTTCCTCATCAGGGTTAGATTTTCCAGCCCACAGAAAGCCGTCACGCTCAAATATTCCTGAGGGAATTATATGTGAAGGGATGGCAAAGTCAGCCAGCAAATTGTACTCACTGTCTAAAACTTGAATTCTAGGGGGAGTTTCCTTTCGAAATCGATTGATCATATCATTTCTTTCATTTGCAGAGCTTGCAGTTTCCCAAGTCTTAAGTTGTTGTGATGAAAATCCAGATGTATAGAAAACTAAAATTTTGTTATCAAGAATCTTGATGCTACTCATTTTCCCCATAATTCTCATGTGTTCCATAAAATCTGCCACTTGCTCACCTTCTTGGACACCTTTGTAATATTGAAATTCTTGCAGATTTAAGTCAATTTTTTTTATGAATGAAAAGGGAGACTGGCTTTCAAAAACAAAAATTGAGGGTTCCCCTTCAAATACAACATTCAGGTGTTCATCCGAAAAAGCAAAATGTGAGTCCCATGAAAATGCGGGAAAAATTCTTCCGCTTACAAACATGCTTTCATTTGGGAATTTCAAAAAATTGATTCTTTCATTTTTTTCTAAGTCCACAAATCCTATCAAGCTTATTTTTTTATAAAA
This sequence comes from Algoriphagus persicinus, assembly GCF_035156415.1. Lineage (NCBI taxonomy): Bacteria > Pseudomonadati > Bacteroidota > Cytophagia > Cytophagales > Cyclobacteriaceae > Algoriphagus > Algoriphagus persicinus. The sequence continues at coordinate 1,595 of NZ_JAYEEY010000014.1, read as the reverse complement.
CTCCTCTCTGTCGGAGCGAAACTCCTGATCATGCATATGGTTGTTATAAAAGATCTTCCCATCTGAAGCAACCAATTCATTGCTAGGTCTTGGGAAGCTGTTTTGGTAAGCAGTGTTGCCAGTGTACAATACATCAACCTGTTCACCATCTAATGAAATCTTTTTTATATGAGGAAATCCAAAAGCTAACAAACTTCTGCCTTCCGAGTCAAATTTTAACGGCGCCATCAAACCTAGTCTGCCTACCAGCGTGTTTCCATTGGCACCAAAGGAATGTAGAATTTCCCCATCGAAATTTGCTACGAATACCTCATCTTCGTTTTGTCCACTTTGCATAAATACCAGTCTTCGATTCTTCGGATCGACATCATCTAACCTCGGAGTTCCAAGAAAAGGGATCTGAATAGAATCCACTTTGATTAGCTGCCAATTTTTCTCCATTGCTAGGGTTTCTGTATTCTCCTTGCTTCCACTGCATGAACTTAAAATTGTAAAAATTAAGAAACAGACTCCAATGCTTTTCATTTTTGGGATTTGTTAAGGTGTTGAAAATAAATTAATTGAAGCTTTTAGCGGTGATTTTTCAAACAAACAATCAACTCTATAATGTGTGTCTTCCACAATCCTTGCAGTGAAGATTTCGAAAGTCTTTGGAGTAGGTCTTGAAGAGGTTTAGATTTGGAGCCCCAGAAATTTAAAATTATTTTGATCAATCGACTTTCAGTATTGGATAGGTTTTCTCGAAATAATCATGCTTCATTAGGTTAATCTGAAAATAATGATCACCATAGTTTATTGCATTTTTCATTAATTTACTGTTGTTAAAATTTGCAAAATCGTCTGGCTTCATGCTGAGTAAAACGGAATTTTCAATGCGTTTCCCGTCTATCCATACTCCATATTGGGTATCGTCTAACCAGAGTTGAAGTTGACCTGAAGATACAGTCTGCTTTTCAGGTATTTTAGTTAGCACCATAACCATTTCTCCCAGCATCTTTCTGTTACCTGTTTTTTCTGACTCAGGCAGGTCTTTGTAAAGCCTATAAACTTGAAGTTTATCCACCTTATTCATATTGAAATAATATTCGCGTACTACTTTTCCTCCTTCGATTATTTTTTTATCTAATGAACTCTCTAGAATTGCGTCTAATTCCTGTGCAGCCTTAGAAAGTTGCTCTAAAGACTCGATTTCTTGGCTTAAATTTTTGACTGGAATGGCTTTCACTTCTTGTGCTTGAAGGTCTAACGTGAAAGCTCCCCAAGTCAGAATTCCTAATAAACATGAAGCTAGTATGCTCCAGTTTTTGCTGCTGTTGTTTTGGATTTTGTTTAGCATAATTATACGAAGTTTAAGTGTTGAAGAAACTATAGGACTGGTGAGTGGAATTAGGTTTGATGTCGAAAATTTAAGGAGAGTTTTTTTATACTGATTGATATCAAAATCCTTTTCCAGGATGGCTTGATCGGCTAAATATTCGTATGCGTCCGACAAAACCATATTGATATAGGAGTTCTAAATATATAATGTTGCAGGATGAAAAAGATAAGCAACGAAGCGTATTATTCCCTGTATTGTAAATGGCAGGAATCCGGTC
>NZ_JAYEEY010000013.1:0-153400 GCF_035156415.1 Algoriphagus persicinus | reverse complement strand
CCTATTGCTAAAGAGTTAAACAGTAGTCAAAAAAATAGAGACCGATTTCAGGAAATCGGCCTCTATTGAATAAAAAAGGCTGTCTCCAATAATGAAAATCAATATGAGACAGCCACTTTTTAATTTAAGACAAAAGCTGTCAGAACAGAAATTACCCGAAAAGCGAAATTTCAGAAAGTGGTTTTAGCTTGTATGATCTGCCATGATATGAATCAATTCATTTTCTAAAACCACATAAATAATCCTGAATTGCTTAAAAATAATTTCCCTGACACTTTCATTATTCAACTCTGGTATCACTCTTCCTACAGTTGGAATTGATGTGATTAATCTCTCCTTAGAGAAAATCTGGTCAGTAATTTTGTTGGCAAACTTGTATGAAAGCGGCAAATAATATTCTCGAATTGAATAAATATTTTCGATAGTATGCTAGGGCCATTTTACTTTGACCATTCTTGGATCATCTTTTTCGCTTCATCAGCCGTAAGCGTTTCTCCACTTTTGGACTGATCTAATCCTATTTCGATTTTATTTAATAAAAGCAGCTTATCCATAAGATCATCGATTGAAAACTCTATAGGCATATTCTTAGCAGCTTCTAATACTTTTTCCCTAGATACCATATTCCTTCATTTTTATGAATATACATATTTACTACCAAGAGTTGAGTCATTAAGGTTCTACACGCTTTTTCAGATAACAGAATTCATATTCTTCCAACTCTCTTACCAAATTCCTCCAATTGATCATCATCAAAGTCTAAATGAGTCACAAATCGGACAAGATCCGCTCCAAATTTGACAGCTTTGATATCCTTATCTGCCAATTTTTTCAAAAATTCTTCAGGTAAAATTCCCTCCAATCTGCCAATCACGATATTCGTAGCAACTGGAAAAACTTCAGATACAAACGACAATTTCAAGAGCATTTCTCCCAATGTCCTAGCCCGTGCATGATCTTCGGTCAATCGCTGCACGTGATTATCTAAAGCATAAATCCCGGCTGCGGCCAAAAACCCCGCCTGTCTCATTCCCCCACCCCATACTTTTCTGATTTTACTGGCTCGCTTGATATCCGATTTTGAACCTAAAAGCAAGGAACCCACAGGACAGCCCAAACCCTTACTCAAGCAGATAGAAATTGTATCGAACTGAGCGCCCCAGTCCGACGGGTTTTCTTTTGACTCTACCAACGCGTTGAAAAGTCTGGCACCATCTAAGTGCAATTTCAAACCATTTGCGTTGCAAACTTCTCTTATCGGCTCGACTTCCTCTAGTGAGTATATACTTCCTCCGCCTTTGTTCATCGTATTTTCAAGAGAAACTAAGGTCGTTTCCGGAGCATGAATATCATCCGGATTGATTGCAGCTTTTACCTGATCAGCAGTGATTTTACCAGAATCCCCATCAAGGAGCTTCACAGATGCCAAGGAATTTGACATGATTCCACCACCTTCATAGAGGTAGATATGGGAATATTTATGGCAAATGACTTCTGCCTGAATGCGCGTATGTAGTCTGATTGCAATCTGATTGGTCATGGTGCCTGAAGGACAGAATATAGCTGCTTCCATCCCAAAGAGCTTAGCAACTTTATTTTCCAGTACATTCACTGTGGGATCCTCTCCAAAAACATCATCTCCTACTGGGGCAGCAAACATCGCCTCCTTCATACCCGATGTAGGTCGGGTGACAGTATCACTTCTCAGGTCAATAATCATTTTATAAAATACTTGGATTTAGAGCTTTTTGATGTCGCCAGAGTCTTGATTGCAGCTGCAGCTTCTATCGGCCTATCTGTCGCCAAAATATCAACTCCTTTTTGGATAAAACTTGTATACAATTGATCTCCTCGTGCAATGGCACTTTTCCTTTTGACCAGATCAAGGCTTTTTCTAAAGTAAGCACGTTGAAATCCGTGATATTCCCCTCTTCATCTTTTAGAAGTAATCGCTGAATTTCTTCATAAGACATTTCACTTACCAGGCCTTTACCGGAAGTAGTTCAGTCAAGTTTATCATCATGCACCAATTACTAAGAGTAAAAACGGAATCCACAAAACTTTATTCTTCATCTTTCTTTGAGTCTTTTTTGAATATGAAATCAAGACCACTGCTTCGATTTCTAAATATTTCCTCCATGTCAACCAATTCCAAATTCAATGCTCTAGTGGATATCTGAATTTCTACCAGTGACAGAACTAGTGAGATGAGTAGGGACAACATACTGCCCACAAACACCCAATTGGCTCCTATTGTAATCCCACGAAACAGCAGAAACATGCAAATCACACACAATAAAAAGCTAAAAACACCAAATAGCTGCATGTTTTTGATGAGTGTGAGCCGCCTTCGGAGATTATGGAGTTGATCTACAATAATACCTTCATCTGGTGATTCAAGAAATTTTTTATGAAGACCCCGGATAAGGCTAGCAATCGCCAAAAAACGGTTTGTATAGGCCAGCATCAATAAAGTGATCGCCGAAAAAAGTAAAGCAGGGGTAGAGAGTTGAAGTTCCATACACTAAAGTTAACAAGTTAAAAATGGCTCAAATTCGGTTGAATGAAAAAGCCTGTTCTTTTCAGAACAGGCAATTATAACTAAATCATTTTCAATTTTATATTTCTAAACCACTTCTCCAAGCACTACCAACTTCTCCAGTGTCGGTGCTTTGGATCCTCCTTTAGGCTCGATGGTGATAGCAAAAGCTCCTGCCTGTGCCACAGCTTCCATTTGCTGTAAAGTCAGTTTCTCTCCTGAATTCACCAGACCGATTCCCACTGGCCCATCATCTCCAATCGCCCAAAGCTGGTAATCAAACTCTTCACTCAGGTCATTCAGATTATTCACTGCCACAAAGACTTCCTGAGCATTTTGATCCCAGAAGACATCTACTTTAGCATTTTTTTGCATTTCAAACCCCTCTCCTCTCATCTCCACCCGCTTTAAGTTACCAGCAATGATCTTATCAAGCTGAGAATCCTTCAGCTCGAATTCCTGCTTCACTTGATTGAGATTACCTGCCATTACGCTTTGATCTTGAAGCAGAGCTGTAAACTGATCGTTTCTTACCTGATATTTATCCGCATAATAAAATGCTGCTCCAGAGGCTATAATTGCCGTAATGGATGCCGCGATTGCAAAAGGCTTCCATGGGTTTCTTATTGGTATCACTTTGGTGTCAGCTGGAACAGCTGATTTTGGTGCCTCTTTCAGAATAAAGTCACTTTCTAAGGTAGAGAAAATCTTATCCTTCACTTCGTGAGATGGTGATACACCAGTCATATTATCAAAGGCGAACATAGTCTCCTGCAGATCATCCAACTCCTTTCGGATTTCAGGATAACGCTTCGCAAGATCTAAGACCTCCTCGCGCTCCCTCTCCGTAAGCTCTCCGAGTAGGAAAAGCTCCAGTTTACCTGACGATATGTAAGTTTGAATATCCACTAGATTCTTGCTACATTTTTTTTCAACACTTGTATGGCCGCTCTCACCCTAGACTTGACAGTGCCAAGAGGAATATCAAATTCCTCCGATACCTCAGAATGCGTATACCCTTTGAAGTAGATATACTCTACTATAAACTTTTGATCTTCATTAAGTTCGATCATCAGTTCCTTCACTCCGATACCGTCTATATGTTCTTGGGTGCCTGATTGGCTCTCCATTCCATATACGAAGTCATCTATTGTGTTGGTCTTACCGGATTGTGAAATTTCTTTGGAGCGAAGTTTATCAATGGCTGAATTACGACAAATATTTGCCATCCAGGTATATAAACGTCCTTTTGACTCATCGTAATGCTCTATTTTTCTGGTGATTTTCACAAAGGAATCATGAAAAACCTCCTCTGCTATGTCCTTGTCAAAAATAATTCTTGAGATCACCGCATAGAGAGCTCTGGAGTATTTGTCGTACAAATACTCGGTAGTCTTTCTGTCTTTTGCCCTTAGTCCGGCGATGAGTTGTTCTTCCTGCAAAAATCGGTGGTTTGAAAAATTCTTTCNGAGCTCTGGAGTATTTGTCGTACAAATACTCGGTAGTCTTTCTGTCTTTTGCCCTTAGTCCGGCGATGAGTTGTTCTTCCTGCAAAAATCGGTGGTTTGAAAAATTCTTTCTTAAAAGTAAAACACAAGACCAATAGTTTTAGGTCTTGTGAGTTTTTTTTTCAAAATATTTTTATCAAAGGTGAATGACCTCGTCATAAGCGGCAGCTGCAGCCTCCATAATTGCTTCTGACATAGTCGGGTGCGGATGCACGGTTTTGATCAATTCGTGACCAGTGGTTTCCAGTTTTCGTATAGCCACAATCTCAGCGATCATTTCTGTTACATTACTTCCTATCATATGTGCTCCGAGCAATTCACCGTATTTTTTATCAAAAACAAGTTTAACAAACCCGTCTTTTGCGCCAGCGGCAGAGGCTTTTCCTGAGGCTGAGAAAGGAAATTTACCAATTCTCAACTCATATCCCGCTTCTTTGGCCTTCGCTTCAGTCATTCCTACTGAGGCTATTTCAGGAGAGCAATAGGTACAGCCAGGGATATTCCCGTAATCCAAAGGATCTGGATTCTGTCCGGCAATTTTCTCTACACATATAATTCCTTCAGCAGAAGCTACGTGAGCCAAGGCTGGCCCAGGGATCACATCGCCGATGGCATAATAGCCCGGCATGTTTGTTTTATAGTATTCGTCAACTTTGATTTTGCCTTTATCTACCAAAATCCCGACATCTTCCAACCCGACATTTTCTAGGTTCGAAACAACACCTGCAGCAGAAAGTACGATATCACATGTCAAAGTCTCTTCACCTTTGGCAGTTTTCACAGTCACTTTGCAACCTGTGCCTTTGGTATCTACCGCAGTCACCTCAGATGAAGTCATGATGGTCATCCCTGCTTTCTTGTAGAGTTTCTCCAGCGTCTTGGAAACTTCCACGTCTTCCACGGGTACGATTCTATCCAAAAATTCTACGATAGTCACCTCTGTGCCCATGGTAGCATAAAAATAGGCAAACTCGATTCCGATTGCTCCAGACCCAACGACTACCATTTTCTTAGGCATTTTGTCTAAAGTCATCGCATCACGGTAACCAATAATCTTCTTATTATCGATCTTCATAGAAGGTAGCTCACGGGATCTAGCACCTGTTGCGATAATGATATTATCAGCAGAATAGATGGTTTTCTTATCCTCACTATCAGTTACCTCAACTTTCTTACCCGGCTGGATTTTACCCCAACCTCTGATCACTTCGATCTTATTCTTCTTCATCAGGAAGGTCACTCCCTTGCTCATTCCGTCTGCTACTCCACGGCTTCTTTTGACAATGCCAGTAAAATCTGCACTGGCATCCTTTACGGTAATGCCATAGTCGGCCGCATGATTGATGTATTCAAATACTTGAGCGCTTTTCAATAGTGCTTTAGTGGGAATACAGCCCCAGTTAAGACAAATACCACCCAATTCCGCAGCTTCTACTACGGCGGTCTTTAGGCCGAGTTGGGAAGCGCGGATAGCGGCTACATAGCCACCGGGCCCACTGCCCACCACGATCAAGTCAAATTTGGTCGAAGACATATCTAAATCTTGGTTTATTACGAATTGAAACTACGCAAAAATAGGCCTTTTGGCTTCAGAAAAAAATTTGGTTTCCATCCGTTTTCGAGGTTGAAAAACTGTTTTAACTATTCAAACGCGCTTATTTGAAATATATATTCTGCCATTTTATCCAATTATCAAATTATATTTCTAATAAACCCAATTTCACAAATGAATACCCTATAAATGATGCAAAAGACTGGCGAAATCGATTTTAGAATCGGAAGTTTTAGCTTTTTTTCTAATTTTGGCCATACAAAATTTTAGAACCTCATGGGATTACTATCAGGAAAAACGGCATTGATCACCGGCGCATCTAAAGGCATAGGAAGAGCTATTGCCATTAAATTTGCTCAAGAGGGCGCAAGAGTGGCCTTCACTTATCTCTCAAGTGTAGAAAAAGCCGATTCATTAGAGCATGAATTGTTGGCATATAACAATGTAGAAAAAGGATTCGGGCATGGAACAGTTCCGAAAAATGCCATAGGATTTAAATCTGATGCTTCCGATTTTAATTCCGCTGAAGAACTTATCAATAAGGTAGTGGCCGAATTTGGCTCCTTGGATATTCTGGTAAATAACGCAGGTATAACCCGTGATAATCTGTTGATGAGGATGTCAGAAGAGAACTGGGATGAGGTCATCAATACCAATTTAAAATCCTGTTTCAACACCGTAAAAGCCGTTACCCGCACGATGATGAAACAAAAATCTGGTTCTATCATCAATATCACTTCAGTAGTAGGTGTGAAAGGAAATGCTGGTCAAGCAAACTACGCTGCATCAAAAGCCGGTATCATCGGGTTCACTAAGTCAGTAGCCTTGGAACTGGGATCTAGAAATATCAGATGCAATGCTATAGCTCCTGGATTTATCGAGACTGAAATGACTGAAGTGCTGGACGAAAAAACGGTTCAAGGCTGGAGAGATGGAATTCCGATGAAGCGAGGCGGCAAACCAGAAGAAGTGGCTGATGCATGTGTATTCTTAGGGTCTGACATGAGCAGCTATATCTCTGGACAAGTGCTTCAAGTGAATGGCGCAATGCATACCTAAGAACTTACGATTTTAGAATTACGATTTACGGGCGGCTGGAGTGATTCAGCCGTTTTTAGTTTCGAGCCACGAAGTACGCAAAGTGGCACAAAGCAATTTACTCCTTCTTTTTACTATTTATCATCAACCCGACTCAGATCAATCTTATAAAACTCATATGCATCCTCAGATTCCTGCTCGGGCTTGTTGATGAAAAGGCCTTCGGAAGTCAGGAACCAGTTTTCAACATCCAACTCGGTTTCAAAATCAAAAAAGTATTCCCCTTTTGGTTCCCAATCACCAGAATAAATACTTAAAACATAATGTTTGGTTCGTTCAAATTTGGTCTCTCCAGTTCCAGATTCCTTGATCTTGGAGCAGCGGATATACAAATCCCGGTAAGAATCATAAAGCAGAAAAACATTTGCTGAAGCTTCTTTAGGCAATGCCCAAGCTGTCCACATGTCTCCCCATGGAATAATCTCACTTGGAAGGAAATTAAAATCAACAGAGGATTTGGCAATAATCTTCTTCTTGAGATAAAGACCATCCAAAATGGATAATTCTTCGGAATATGGCCAAGCGAGAGTAAAAACACCTCTTTTACTATCAAATGCACCTATAAGGTGGGTAGCAGTCATGTCACTTTTAAAAATTTCATACCCTTCAGGTATTCCTATATCACTATATTGGACCTCTCCGGTTTCTGTATTTATTCTGGTTAGCCATGACTTGAAATCCAATGGAAAACTAGACCTCATTTCACCAGACCCTGTACTTTTTGACAAATTGGTTAGATGAGAGGGGTTTTGACCTATTTGAATATAGGGATGTTCATAGTACATCATACCTCTCCGAGTTTCCGCCATAACCAAAGTTTCCATCTTATTAGATAGATTCAATTCAGTTTTTAATTCTGACACTTTTACCCCTTTAGAATTGTAAGTTGCTGTCCAACCTAGCCTATTTATAGCTAAAGCTTCATTGAGAGAAATCGGTAAATAATAGCCTCCTCCATTCATTGCATCAGGTCCTTCAGAAGGAATTATTATCTCATGCTCTTCTTTTGAAGTTTGAAGATTTACGAAAACAAAGGAAGTCCCTTTAACTGATCTTGCTGATCGGGGATAGACTAAATACTCTTTGCCAGAATCGGTCAAAACTCGAAGATCTATAAATAGTCTAGTTAGAGAATCCTTTTCTAAGCTAAAATCCTCCAAAAGCAATTCTTGTAGCTTACCTTGGTAGATTTCTTCAGCGTTTTTTTCTGCGCATGATAAAAGTAGTATAATCAGGAAAAGCAAATACAGTTTTTTCATTTACGAGATTTTAGAAGGATAACTACAAATAAAGAAATTATACACCTCTGATTAATAAATCGCTGATTATGGAAAATAGTAGGTGACTATAGCCTGACAATGTATTTGTTAGTGTGAAGGTGTGAACACAATAGATTTGTGAAGCTGTAATAAAGAATATAAAAAAACCATAAAATAGTACTATTCTGAGAATACCGACTAAGATAGTATATTAAGGCGAAAAGTAACTAAGACAAATTTTATATTATAGAAATTTATTTTTTGGCATTTTTATTGGTATCAAATACATATTAGTATTTATAAGTTCTGAAATCATCCAACTTAAAACTTATAAAGTCTTAAAAATAATATGTTTTTACCAACAACCAACCCTAAAAAAATATGAAAAAATCAATTCGAGCAAAGCTAGGCATGATGACACTAGCTGGATCAGTTTTAATGGCTTCCTGCGTACCTACTATGGAAGAGCCCGCACAAATTCAACAAGTTACAGAGTCCGAAGTACTTGACTCACCATCCTCTTCTGCAGATCCAAATGCAAAAAAAGCGGTAGAAAGAAGCTACACTGAACGATTTACCAATCAACTGACACCGATGGATGAAAATGGGATATTTCCTTCAAATAATCCCACTTATTTCCCAGGAACTGGCATTGGTAATTCAAGCCATATGGGCAAAGCTCTTACTTTTCTTAATCAACGCGTTACGTCCGGAGAGAATGGTTTAGGTACTGTTGGCGCTCCTGTGACACAATTTTATTCTGAACAATTATTGGTTTTAGGCATAGTAGTCGATAACCCCGAAGTCAGTTCGGTTACAACAGATGGCAAAGGAAATTCAGTATGGTTCAAAAACATACAAAACACTATTACAGCATCTAGTGAAGAAAGAATTGATTTTGAAGCTGAAGTGGAAATTGTAGGTGGAACTGGAAAGTTCGAAAACGCATCCGGTGCTGCAACTGTTATAGGATATTTCAATCGTACAAATGGCCAAGGAATGAGCACAATACAAGGTAGGATAGAATATTAATCACACACACTTACCTAGTAAAAAACAATAATAATTAAAATGCCCCCAATAGCGTGACGCTTATTAAGGGCATTTTTTTTTGATAATACTAAGAGTGGATTTTGAAAAAGTTTTTAGTAATGTTAGTAACTCCCCAACGCAAGCAGCTAAAAAGAAAAAGCCTCGAATTTAAATCCGAGGCTCTTTATAACCTTTGAGATACTATAGTGAGCTACAACGTAGCGAACATTCTCCTCGAAGGTTTTATTCTGAAGATCAATACAACTTTGTGTACTCAAGACCTTCGAGGTTTTATAAACCTCAAAGGTCGCTTTCCAAGAAAGGATATTTGTAATCTACTGGAGACACGAAGGTTTCTTTGATTGTACGTGGAGAAACCCAGCGTAGCAAGTTGACCATAGAACCAGCTTTATCATTTGTACCGGAAGCTCTCGCTCCGCCGAATGGCTGCTGACCTACCACTGCACCAGTTGGCTTGTCATTTATATAGAAGTTTCCCGCAGCATTTCTGAGTTTGATAGTTGCCAATTCGACCGCATAGCGATCTTGGGAGAAAATTGCTCCTGTCAAGGCATAAGGGGAAGTTTGATCTACCAATTCCAGCGCTTCTTCAAATCGCTCTGAATCATACACATAAATACTCAACACTGGGCCAAAGATCTCTTCGCACATCGTGGTGTACATTGGATCCTGAGTCACGATCACCGTCGGCTCGATGAAGTAACCTTTAGACTTGTCGTAGTTGCCCCCGGCGATGATTTCCACCGCAGGATTCGCTTTCGCATTGTCAATGTATTTCGCGATTTTATCAAAAGACTTCTCGTCAATCACCGCATTGATGAAGTTGGTAAAATCTTCTGTTCCGCCCATTTTCATATCGGAGAGATCAGCGACTAAGCTTTCTTTCACTTCATCCCAAATATTGGAAGGAATGTAAGCACGTGAAGCTGCTGAACATTTTTGCCCTTGGTATTCAAAAGCACCACGGGCAAGTCCTACTGCCACAGCTTTTGGAATCGCAGATTTGTGAGCGATCACAAAGTCTTTCCCCCCAGTCTCACCTACGATTCTAGGGTAAGATTTGTATTGATGGATGTTCGCCCCTATAGTTTTCCAGATATGCTGGAATACGCCTGTAGATCCTGTAAAGTGGATTCCTGCAAAATCAGGATGCTTGAAAATAACTTCGCCTGCTGCCGGCCCATCCACGTAAATCAAGTTGATCACTCCATCTGGGACTCCGGCTTCTTTGAACACCTGCATCAACACATTGGCCGAATAAATCTGCGTGAAAGCTGGCTTCCAAACGATGGTATTACCCATCATCGCAGCTGAAGTGGGAAGATTACCGGCAATCGCAGTAAAGTTGAACGGAGTCAAAGCGAACACAAATCCTTCAAGCGGACGCTGCTCTAATCTATTCCAAACGCCATTTCCAGAAACCGGAGGCTGTTGTGCATAGATTTCAGTCATGTATTGCACATTGAAGCGCAAGAAATCGATAAACTCACAAGCCGCATCGATCTCTGCCTGCATAGCATTTTTGGACTGACCTAGCATGGTAGCAGCATTGATTTTTGCACGATATGGACCAGCCAAAAGATCCGCGGCTTTTAAGAAGATGGCAGCTCTTTGTTCCCAAGCTAAGTTCTCCCAAGCTTCCTTGGCACCGAGTGCAGCATCAATTGCTTGCTCTACGTGTGAGGCATCTCCTTCGTGGAAATAACCCAACACATGCTGATGATCATGAGGAGGGGATAGTTTATGTGTATTGCCAGTTCTTACCTCATCCGAACCAATATACATCGGCACATCAACTTGCTGTGATCTAGCTTCTTTCAGGGCTGTTTGCAATTCCTTTCTCTCGGGACTTCCGGGAGCGTAAGATTTTACCGGCTCATTCACCGGAATAGGTACATTAAAAAAACCTTTGAGCATGATATCTGGGGTTATGATTTTCTGTTTGGCCAAAGATAACCAGAAGGTTCTATTGGCTTATGCATTTGGAGTAAAAGAACCCTAAAGAAGGTCTTCTAGTTCTCTCAAATGCGAAATAGTATACGTCGGTGTCAAATCAATAGACTTCCCGAGCGGATTGAAAAACACCTGATCAATGCCCGCACTATAGGCTCCTTTGATATCTGAAATTGGATTGTCCCCTATCATTAAGCTGTTTTCTTTGTGGGCGCCAGCTTGCTCCATAGCATACTGAAAAATCCTTGGATCTGGTTTTTTATGACCCGTAGTCTCAGAAGTCACGACTAACTGAAAGTAATCGTTCAGACCGGATGAATTCATTTTCTTCGCCTGACTTTCGTCAAAACCATTGGTGATTACATAGAGCTTGTACTTCGGCTTTAGATAATCGAGGATCTCTATTGTATGGGGAAAAAGATGAGGTTTACTTGAGGTTCGGTGCATAAAATCTCCTTCAAATTCTTCAGGAATTACTGCATCTATTATGCCGGCATGAGCAAATATCCTTGGAAATCGCGTAGTTCGCAGCTCATCTTTCTGCATTTCACCTTTATCATAGGCGGACCAAAGTTTGAAATTCACTGCATAAAAAGAGTCCACTAGAACCTTTGGGGATGATATTCCTAGACTTTCTAATTTATAATGATGAAATAATTCGGCAAGTGATTCTTGGACATTTCGATCATAGTCCCATAATGTATGGTCTAAATCGAAAAAGAGGTGTTGGTAACTTTTCAAGAGCGTTAACGTCGGTACTGATTGTTCTGAATTTTATTGATCGCAAGTTCGCGATTGGATTTTAGAATATTAAAGGTTTCCTGATCTTTGATGAGACTGGGGTCTTTTTGAACAAACTTAAAAATCGTCTGAATGATTTCTAGATACTCCTCCAAAATATAATAAAACACCCATTGATCTACTCTCCTACTTCCCAACAAGCCGGCATTTTTAAGATAAATCAAGTGTCTGCTCGTTTTAGTTTGAGTAAAATCAAGAATCAACTCAATGTCTGAAATCGAAAGTTCCTTATTGAGCATCAGAAGATGGAATATTCTCACTCTAGGTTCTTCGGATAGAGCCTTAAAGATTCTAAGCCCGTAGTTTAAACTGATATTTTTTAGCCGCATTTGTAAGATTTAACGGAGTTTATGAGGGTAAAATAAAAATTCACCCGAAATTAGGGTAATATCGCATCAGAAATAACAGTAATTGCCGTTACATAAAGTCCTCTAATTTGTGAAGAATTCATTACTCCTTAGTGCCACCTTTGTTTTCCTAATGGGAATATTTTCATCATCGCCGGAAGTGTATGCTCAAGATGTGCAAGAAAAAAAAGTAATCCAACTTTCTGGTATTATCCTTAATGCTGATAGTACAGATGCTGTGGCGGGGGTGAATATTTACGTACCTACGAAAGGAAGAGGTACTAGTTCGGGTCGATTTGGTTACTTTTCAATGCCTGTTTTAGAAGGTGATTCTGTGGTATTTAGTTTTATAGGGTTAAAAAAACAAACCTTTAAAGTGCCCGGAACAGTGGAAAGTGATAGAATAAGTTTGATCCTTACGATGCAAGTGGATGAAATAGCCCTGGCAGAAATCGAAGTGATGCCCTATCCTACTGAGGAGGAATTCAAACAAGCAGTGATTGCACTGAATGTAGTAGATCCAATGTCCATCTCTCGGGCAAATATGAGTCCTGAGATGTTACTTCGTTGGGCTGAATCAATGCCAGCATCAGGAAACGAAAATTTTCGATATTTCCAACAAGGCCAAGCCATACAAAACCAGGATCTATACGGTCCCAGAACGCTTAGACTTCTCGATCCCTTCGCATGGGGGCAGTTTATACGGTCTATTAAGCGGGGTGATCTAAAGAGAAAGGATTAATTCCAGAAGACCCATTTTTTTTTCGCAACGGCGCGGCGGCTCGCTGTAAATGAATAGCCCCCGCAAAGGCGCAAGGGCGCAATCTTATTTTACTCTGGCACTCTTTGAACAATCTTCAAAGCTCTCCTAGATATTTAACTTTACTCGTCGGTTAAGCCGTTTACAACCCTTTTTATTCCATCCGTAAGTTTATCTTCATTAAAATTAATTAGCATTCCAAGCCTTAGTCCTGTCAATCTAAGATAGGTCCTTAGCTGTTTTGGATGAACAGGAAGAAGCATTTCTACTGATTTCAGCTCGCTTATAACCTTATTATTGACAATGATGTCAGCTCGAAATCCTTGATCCAATTTCATATCATTCCAAAGTACAGGGATTACAATCTCAGTCTTCACATCAAGGCCTTTGGAATTTAATTCATATACGAACACGGCCTGATTAACAGATTCTAGTAACCCTGGCCCTAGCCTTTTGTAAATCAAAAAGGCGATATCAACGATTATCTTTGAAATCTCGTTTTCATGCATTTTTAGACCAGGTTAAAACTTATTAAATTATAAAAAACTGCGCCTTAGCGCCTTGGCGGGAGATATACCATTTGTTATAGTCGCTGCGAGAAACAACTACTAAAATACATATTGGCATCCTTAATCGATCTCAGGCAGAACCCACTCCTCCAGTACACTAGGCAGTCGCATCATCTCCTCTATCGCGGCGACGGTTCTCGGAGCATCTCTTGAGAGATTTATATTGCCCTCAGCCGTGATCAATATATCATCTTCAATTCGAACGGCTATCCCCCACCATTTTGGGTCACAGGCAGATCCTTCCGGGATGTAGATCCCCGGCTCAATTGTGAAGACAACCCCCTCCCTAAGTGCATTGCCAGTACTTCGATCATGGACATCCAAACCTATGTGATGACTGGTGCCATGCGGAAAATACATATGACTCTCTCCTTTTTCAATAATCCCAAGCTTAGCAAGTCCCTCATTGATGATAGCACGACCTGCAGCATCTATCTCCTGAAAAGTTACTCCTGGCTTTGAGATGGCTATGCCTGCTTCCTGCGCCTGATACACAAGCTCATAGATTGCCTTTTCTTCTTGATTGAATTTGCCATTGACCGGGATAGTACGTGTCACATCAGCAGTATAACCTCTCCATTCAGCACCCAGATCCATCAACAACAGCCTTTCGCTCAAATCACGCTTATCATTCTCGATGTAGTGAAGAATACAACCATTATTCCCCCCACCTACAATAGATGGATAGCCCAATTCTTCCGCTCCATAGCGCTTGTAGATAAACTCATGAACACCTTGTATCTCACGCTCTGTCATTCCGATTTTCGCTGCTTTCATCACCTCCACTTGACCTATGGCTGAGATTAGCACGGCTTTCTTCAGCAACGCAATTTCCTCAAGGGTCTTTACCTCCCTGAGCGCATCCATCATACTCCCTAGTGAAGTAATGTCTAGTTTTTGCTCGGAGATTTCTCCCTTCACTACCATTCGCTTTTCAGGAGACTCCGCATTCAAATAGGAGCTAATCAACGGATCCTCCATCATGTAAGGGTATTGATTTCCATATCTTTTCAGCATTTGAACTACTCGATCAGAAGTCTTCAGATCCGAGTCTTTTATCAATTTATATACCTGAGCACTCACCTCGTTGAGCTTTTCAGGATAGGCTGTAGCTGCCTTGAATTCATTCACCATCTGAATTAAAGGCTTATTGCTGCTACTTTCTTCAATAGCTTCCGAAAGACTAAAGGTTAAAATTTTATCAAAATCTTGTAGATTGATACCGGATTTAGCAGCAAATTCAGAATTGATTAGTGCTTGCTCAAAGCCCAATTCATTCATCATTCCCTCTATCCCCAATCGCTTGCCATTCCACATTTCAGCCTGTGGTTCTCTGTTTTGCACAAAAACCAATTCATCAGCAAGTCCACCATTAATTTCCCGCTTTTCGCTAAAGATCACTAGCACCGCATTCGGCTCACGAAAACCTGTCAGGTAGAAAAAATCGGTATTGGGGTGATAAATATAATCGACATCATTTGTTCTATTTTTAACAGGGTTATTGAAAAACACGGCAACGGAATTGGCTGGCATCAATTTCCTCAATTCATTTCTTCTTCCCTTGTGCCATTCCGAGGTAAGACCATCCTCAAAATAGGATTGGGAGAAAGCAGTAACTGAGAATACAAGTAATATCAAGGTCCAGATTGTCTTTTTCATAGGGATCATATTAGATTAAGAATTCTAATGTCAACGCTTTTGACCATTTAACAAAGTCTTAATCCACAGATTGAGCCATATCCTTATCTTTGAGCAATAAAAAAATCAAAACATGAGAAAATTCGGGATAGTATTTTTACTTTTTATTTTGGCCGCAGGCCCATTATTCGCTCAGGCGCAGACTGACAAGCCAAAACTTGTGGTCGGTATCATCGTCGATCAGATGCGACAAGATTATTTGTATCGCTTTGCTGACAGGTATTCAGATGGTGGATTTAAGCGATTGATGAGAGATGGATTTATGATGAAAAATGGCCATTACAACTATATTCCGACTTATACTGGGCCAGGCCATGCATCAGTTTACACAGGTACTACTCCTGCCACCCATGGGGTCATCAGTAATGATTGGTATGTAAAAAGCCTAGATCGAATGATGTATTGTGCAGAAGACACTACCGTGACCAACATTGGCGGTTCTGCCGAGAATGGATTTATCAGCCCGCGAAACTTGCTGACTACAACTATCACAGACGAACTTAGAATAGCTTCTCAGAAGCGATCCAAAGTAGTAGGAATAGCGATCAAAGACCGCGGGGCAAGTCTCCCTGCTGGACATTTAGGCGATGCGTATTGGTTTGATTCCAACACAGGTGAATTCATGTCTTCTTCTTACTACCATGAGAAATTACCAAAGTGGGTAGATAAATTCAATGATAAGAAATCAGTGGACTCTTACCTTTCCCAGACTTGGAATACCCTCTATCCTATCGATACCTATAAGGCAAGCATGGTAGATGACAATCCTTTTGAAGGCCCATTCAACGGCAAGGAAAAACCAACATTTCCTTATGACCTAAAGGAGCTTAGAAAGACTAATGGTGAATTTGGCTTGATTTCCTCTACTCCTTTTGGCAATTCAATAACGCTAGACTTTGCTCTGGCAGCACTAGAAGGGGAAAAAATGGGATTGGGAGATGAAACAGATTTCTTGGCGCTGAGCTTTTCTTCCCCTGATTATATAGGCCATAGATTTGGGCCACAGTCCAAAGAAATCGAGGACATGTATCTTCGTCTGGACCAAGACATCGAAAAATTGTTAGACTACCTAGACACTACGTACGGCAAAGACCAATATGTAATTTTTCTATCTGCAGATCATGGCGTGGCTGAAATAGCTACACATATGATAAGTGAAAATATCCCCGGTGGAAATATTCGCACAGGTGCTGTAATGGCCGAGTTATTAAATTATATTTCTTCAAAGTATGGTGAAGGAAAATGGATTAACAACAGCTCAAATGGCCAGCTTTTCCTTAACCATGATTTAATTCGAGAGAAGGAATTAAACCAAATAGATTTCGAAAATGAAATTGCTCAGTTCTTATTGAAATTTGATGGCATTAAAGAAGTGTATACAGGAACTACCATGCGAACGAGTGAATTTACCGTAGGACGCCCAATGCTACTTCAAATGGGATATAACCACAAAGCTTCCGGTGATATTCTTTTTGTTTTAGAACCGGGATGGCTTGCAGGAGGTGCAACCGGCACTTCTCATGGCACGGGTTATTCGTATGACACCAATGTTCCAATCATTTTCTACGGTTGGAATGTGCCAGCTGGAGAGAGTTCTCGCTACGCCACGATCACGGACATTGCACCTACACTTTCAATGATGCTTGACATTAAGCTTCCAAATGGAACTACCGGACAGCCGATTCTAGAAATCACGGACAAAAAGTAATCTCTATTTAGTAAAAACATAAAGCCTCGATCTTAGCTGATCGAGGCTTTATGTTTTATCACCTATTTAGAACAATTAGACTTATTCCGTCCAGCTCATAGGGTAGTCTTCATCTACAAACTCCAGCGCATCAGTCGTGATCTGAAGTGATTTGAAGGTATCCAGCATCACGGCATATTCGTCCGTAGCTTTTGCCCCTATGGATTTTTCTACTGTGCCTGGATGCGGCCCATGAGGCAAACCTCCCATATGAAGTGTAAACGAACCTCTGTCAATTCCTTTCCTGCTCATAAACTCACCCTCAGCATAATATAATACCTCATCCGAATCAATATTAGAATGATTGTAGGGAGCAGGAATAGATAGCGGATGGTAATCGAAAAGCCTAGGTACAAATGAGCAAATCACAATCCCGAAAGCTTGGAAAGTCTGATGAACTGGTGGTGGCTGGTGAATTCTTCCAGTAATTGGTTCGAAATCATAAATTGAAAGTGCGTAAGGATACAAATACCCATCCCAACCTACAATATCCAAGGGGCTATGTGAATAAGAATACTGATGAAGCATTCCTTGCTTTTTGATCTGTACCAGGTAATCTCCTTTTTCTTTTTCCACATCAAGCTCATGCGGTGGACGAATGTCCCGTTCACAGTACGGAGCGTGCTCCAGCAGTTGCCCCACTTCGTTCCTATAGCGCTTTACCGTCTCTATAGCTCCTGCTGCTTCTATGATTAGTAGTCGGAGTGGGCCTTTTTCCTCAAATTCAAATCGATAAATCGTAGTACGAGGAATCACAATATAATCTCCTTTATGCACTTCGAGCTTTCCAAACTGAGAATAAAATACACCCTCTCCGTCATGGACATAGATCAATTCATCTCCGTCTGCATTTTTGAAGTAATAATCCATTTTCCGCTTCCGAGGAGAGCAAATCCCCATCATGACATCAGCGTTCATCATGAGATTTCTACGTGCAGATAAATAATCATCCCCGGTGAATTCCACATCGGAAGTTTTCAAATGGGTCTGATTCAATCCGTGCTCAGTAGCTGGTGTCCAAGAAAAAGGTTCTGGTTTACCAATGGACTTTACTTGGTTTGGATTATTGATATGGTAAAGCGTAGAGTAAATTCCTGAAAAGCCTTTAGAGCTCACTACTTCTTCTTTGTATAGACTGCCATCGGGCTGTCGGAATTGTGTGTGTCTTTTGGGCGGAATGGTACCCAGTCTGTGATAGTATGCCATTATTTTTGGGTTTATTTCTTTGGTTAAATTTAAACAATCTATTAAAGCACTACGCCTATCCGTTAAAAATGATTCTAAAAGAGTCTTGGGGAAATAAGGCATAAAAAAAAACGGCTTGCGCCGTTTCTTTGGATTATATTCTGGATTATTTTTCTTCGAAGAATTCTTTTTTGATCTTATCTTCAGCTTCACCGGTTCGTTTTTGGATTCTACCTAGTAACTGATCTTCTTGACCCTCTACATAAGTCAAATCATCATCGGTAAGGTCTCCATATTTCTCTTTTATCTTTCCTTTCAAGATATTCCAGTTTCCCTTTAATTTTAAATTACTAGCCATAATTAGTGGTTTAAGTTTAAACATTGACTATCTAGTATTTCGCAAAGTAGATACCAAAAAACCCAAAATGAAGACACCCTTTATCCTCCTATTTCTTTTCTATTTGTCAAATTCATGCTTATACGCCCAAAAAGCACGATTAGTTTGGTTTGATGAGTTTTCTCAGGAAGGATTACCTAATCCTGATAAATGGACATATGACGTGGGGGATCACGGCTGGGGCAATGATGAATTGGAATATTATTCACAAAATGACCTTAAAAATACCCGAATTGAAAATGGACTACTGATCATCGAAGCACATGCGGACACCTCGCATCCCAAAGGATATACTTCTGCCCGAATACTCACCAGAGGCAAAGCAGCATGGCAGTACGGCTATATAGAAGTGAAGGCAAAATTACCGCAGGGTCGTGGCACTTGGCCGGCAATCTGGATGCTTCCAGAGAAAAATCTTTACGGCGGCTGGCCCAAAAATGGGGAAATAGATGTTATGGAGCACGTAGGATATGATCCGGGTAAAGTCCACGGCACTGTGCACACCGAAGCCTTCAATCACGGGATCGGGACTCAAAAAGGAGGTTTTCTACTTGTGCCCGAATTCCACACCGAATTCCACCTCTACGCCATTGCCTGGACAGCGGAAAAAATAGATTTTCTCATTGATGGAGATACTTATTTTACATTTCAAAATACAGGGAATGATTACAAAGAGTGGCCATTTGACCAACCTTTTCATTTGATACTAAACATAGCCGTCGGCGGTGGATGGGGAGGTCAGCAAGGCATAGCGACCGACATTTGGCCACAGCGAATGGAAGTAGATTACGTGCGGGTTTACGACAAAAAACCTGAATTTTATTAAAACAGATAATATTTCCACGGCAGAATTGCATTTGGCCATGAACTTTCCTTTTTAGTGTCAATATTCTTTGGGAAGTAGATAAGTTCTTATTAAAATGATAAAAATACATAGCCCTTTAAAATATCTCTATGAAAGAAAATACTGGTAGGCGAAAAAAATTAACGGCACTTGTGATTATTGGTCTTCTGATGCTCTTGTTTTATGGAAAAAATCTAACGGAACGACAAGCCTTCAGAGACATCAGTAGCACTTTCGCTGAAGTCTATAATGACCGCTTGGTAGTAGAGGGATATATTTTTAGAATTTCAGAGAATTTATTCAAGATCCAAAAGCTAGTCGATCACTGTAATATCAACTATGACTATTCCAAAGTGGTGGATGAAATAGCTACCCATGAAAAAAATATTCTGGGAATAGTTTCAGATTTTGAGCAAACGAATCTTACGCAGAATGAAGAGCAATATTTGGCTGATTTCAGAGGTATTGTAGAAAATGACCTACAGATAAAAAGTTATAGTCTATTGTATTCCGACTCCTCAGGAGTGAATATGAATCAGGTGAAGCTATACGATCAAAAAATCAGTAAAGCCCAGCAAGACCTTGACAACTTGAGCAAAATACAACTGGAAGAAGGTGAGAAATTAATCAACAAAGCCAACATCATTATCAATCGTTCCCAGATTTGGTCTCAATTTGAAGTGGCCTTGTTGATCATTTTAGCACTTGCCTTGTACTTTCTACTCTTTAGGAATAAGAAATTATTTTCTTAAATCAGATCTTCAATTTAGCTAGATAGGCTGCGTTTTTCTCAGCAGCCTCCATAGGATTAGTTCCTACAAATCGCTCCTGCTCTACGATGAAATATTTCATACCGTATTTCTTTGATTTCTTGATAAGATCAGCATAAGGCATTTCCCCTGACCCCAATAATACGCCACGATCATGAGCATTTCCTCCTGCTGCTTCAGCGTCTTTGACATGGCATAGCTTGAACCTTTCTGGGAATTTGGCTATGTACTCCAACGGATCGTATCCTGCCACGAATGCCCAATACATATCCAATTCAAAATCAACTAAGTCAGGATCTGTATTTTCCATCAAAATATCCTGAGGCAATTGTCCCTCTAGCATTTTGAAGGTATAATCGTGATTATGATAAGCGAACTTCAATCCATGAGACCTAAGTGTTTCTCCGGCAGCGTTGAATTTATCAGCCACTTTTTTCCATTCGTCCACAGACTTTTGAGCTCCGATGTAAGGGCAGATTAAGTATTTCATACCTACCTCTGCAGCCTGCTCAGCCTGAGCGTCTAGGTCCTTGAACACATTGGCATGGGAAGAAATAAAATCTACTCCTATGTCGCTTAATAGCATCTTGCATTCTGAGGGGTTCATTCCCCAAAGAATGCCCTTTCCACCATCAAATCCTTCCAATTGCTTGTATCCAAAGCCGGCCAGTTTACGCATTGTTCCTGCGGCATCTTTTGCCATTTCTTCTTTCACGGAGTAAAGTTGGATTCCGAATTTAGAAAGCTTGGCTTTTGCTGCTGGCTCATTGATGCCCATCTTAGCTGCAGATGCAAAATCTAGGGGTAAAAATGCGGCACCAACGCCAAGCAGTGCCCCTACTTGGATAAATTTTCTTCTAGGTTTATTCATAAAATAAGTAAGCCTGCCCTTGGTAAGAGCAGGCAATTTATATAGGGTTAGATTTTTTAAATAGCGTAAGCTTTGTCTCCTTTATTGTACGGAATACAAGGATCAAATCTTCCAGGTGTTTCCACAAAATTCAAGGCTTGGGTAGCACCGATTTCGGAAGTGAAATAACCAAGTACAGCTAAATCACGAAGCATGTTAATTACCTGTGGGCTTCTATCTTGTCCGCTGGCTTTAAACTCGTCATACATTCCATTCAAATACGCTAATCTTTCTTCCGCAGGCGCAGCTATGAAATCTTTTCCATTGGACGATTTGAAATCTTTTCTCAATTTATTTACCCCATCCACAAAGGTCTTTTGATTATCTCCGTCATAGGTGTCTTTCACCATCATCACCATAAATGATCCAATCCCAACAGCTTTGGCCCCAGGTGTATCTGTCTCAGGAATAATGGTATCTCCTATCTCGTCCAAAAAAGCAATATCATCTGGATCAAACTCTAATCCTTCAATTTGGTTTTCGGGTGTACAACCTGTCATGACTGCAGTAGCACCAATCATCGTCCCTCCCATCATTACCATGACGCTTTTCAAAGCGTCCCTTCTATTCATAGTCATAGTTTTTTCGTTTACGATTAGAGATTTTGCTTTTTCAATTCATCTACTGCGAAAGCTGCCGCTCTTGCCGTAAGTGCCATATAGGAAAGTGAAGGGTTCACTGCTGACGCAGATGTCATACATGCCCCATCCGTGACAAATACGTTTTTCGCTTCCCATACTTGGTTATTCCCATTCAGAACGGACGTTTTCGGATCGCGACCCATTCTTGCTGTTCCCATTTCGTGGATACCTTGCCCGAAGGTATATCCACTATCGTACTCATTGATGTTCTTGAATCCTGCGACTTCCAGCATCTCAGCTGCATCTGCCATCATATCCTTACGCATTTTGATTTCATTGTCTTTGATCTCAGCGTTCATCACCAAGGCTTCCATTCCCCACTTATCCTTGACAGAATCACTTAATTTAATAGTATTCTCATGGTATGGAAGTATCTCTCCAAAGGCGGTAATTCCCATAGACCAGGGTCCCGGCTGTGTGAGGGCTTCCTTCATAGGTGCACCGAAATTCAATTCGGCCACATCACGAGTCCATCCACTACGACTAGCTCCACCCTGATAACCAAAGCCTCTGAGATAATCTCTTTTGTCTCCATGCACATTTCGGAATCTTGGGATATAAAGCCCAGTTGGTCTTCGTCCAAAGTAATATTTGTCCTCATAGCCCTCCATGGTACCGCTAGCACCCAAGCGGAAATGGTGATCCATCACATTATGACCTAGTTCTCCTGAGCTGCTTCCCAGTCCACCCGGCCAAATATCTGTGGCTGTACGCATAAGAATCGCTGTGGAATTGAAAGAGGACGCGCATAGAAATACGATTTTGGCATCGTATTCTATCGTTTGATTAGTCTCAGCATCCAGCACCTCTACGCCGGTAGCTTTCTTGGTGTCTTTGTCATAAATCAATTTCCGAACAATGGACCATGGTCTCAAAGTCAAATTACCCGTCGCTTCAGCAGCCGGTAAAGTAGAGGCCTGCGTGCTGAAATATCCGCCGAAAGGACAACCCAAAGAGCACTTACTTCTATATTGGCAGCCAGGTCTGCCCGGGAGTGGCTCAGTGATATTCGCCGGTCGGCCGATAGTCCAAGTTCTAGCGCCTTGATAATGTTCTTTGATTTTAGCTGCACCATCTACCTCCACACAATTCATCGGCATAGGCGGCATAAACTCTCCATCCGGAAGCACATCCAAACCGTCTTTGGAACCCGATACACCTACAAATTTCTCAACGTAAGAATACCAAGGCGCAATATCTTTGTAGCGTATCGGCCAATCCACAGCCACGTCTTCCTTTGCATTTGCTTCGAAATCCAGGTCAGACCACCGATAGGATTGTCTTCCCCAAAGAAGGGATCGCCCTCCCACCTGATAGCCTCTAAACCATGTGAAAGGCTTTTCTTCTACGTAAGGAGACTCATCTTCGTGTGCCCACCAGTCAAGATTCAGCTCATTGAGCACATAATCTCTTCTTAGATTTGGATGGTTTTCCAACTGATCTTGTGTCCTTCTACCACGATGGGGTATTTCCCACGGAGGGAGTGTAGCAGTTTTATAATCTTTGATGTGCTCTACATTCGGCCCTCTTTCCAGAAGCAAAACTTTCAGTCCCTTTTCTGTTAATTCTTTTGCAGCCCAACCGCCGCTTATTCCAGACCCAACTACAATTGCGTCGTATGCTTCATTTGCCATAAATATGGTTTTTTAAGTTTTCGAATTAGTTAGACATCACAGATCTGAACTCCCTGAGCCAAAGCAGCTATCTTGTCTTCAGACTTAGGAAGAAACTCATGCGACACGTAACCTTTGTAGCCAGTGGCCACTATTGCTTTCATCAAAGCTGGATAATAAATCTCCTGGGTATCGTCCAATTCATTCCTGCCTGGGTTACCAGCTGTATGGTAATGCCCAAAATACTGGTGGTTATCCTGTACACTTCTAATCAGATCTCCTTCATCGATCTGCATGTGATAGATATCGTATAGCAATTTGAAATTCTCACTCCCGAGCCGCTTGCAAAGCTCCACTCCAAAAGCAGATTTATCACATAAGTAATCTTTGTGGTTCACTCGACTATTAAGAAGTTCCATTTGAACGATGACTCCATGTTTTTCAGCTAAAGGAATGATTTTTTCCAACCCGATTTGGCAGTTTTTCAAGCCAGTTTCGTCGTCCATTCCTCTCCTATTTCCGGAGAAACAGATCAGATTTTTGTAACCTGCCTCAGCTACCTTTGGAATTACATCAGTATAGTTTTTTATTAATTGCTCATGATACTTCGTTTCGCCCCAGCCTTCTGTAAGGCTGATCTCTGCGCCGTTGCACATAGACGAATCCAGTCCATGCTTCTTCAGAATATGCCAATTACTTGGACCGATTAGGTCTATGCCTTTGATGCCGATTTTCTTCGCTTCTACGCAGAAATCATCTAGGCTAAAATCCCGAAAACACCAGTGGCAAACGCCATGGTTGATATTTCCTTTCAGGATGTAGGGTTTTTCTTCTTTCATTTCAAAAGAGGAAAGAGTGCCGAATGCAGCACCGCCAAGCAAAACTTTTTTGAAAGATTCTCTTCTTCCTGTGTCAATAGGTTTGGTCATGAGGGGTTTTATTGAGGTGAATTTATTTGTTCTTTCTTAAATAGAGCCATGAAAAGTAGCAAAACCAATACAGAAATGCCAGCTGGAACCAACCAAATTGATTTCCAAAGATGTAATCCAGCTTCATTAGTATAATAATTTGAGATTAATCCAGCTGCCCAAAAGCCTACCAGCATCCCTACACCGTAGGTAGCCAAGGTGATCAACCCCTGTGCAGAAGACTTGTATCTCGGGCCAGCATGCGAATCGGTATAGATCTGACCACTTACAAAGAAGAAGTCATAACAAATACCATGAAGAGCTATGCCTACCAATAACATCCAAACGCCTTCGTTTGCATCGCCAAACGCAAAGAAAGTGTAGCGCAAAGCCCAAGCCAACATGGCCACCATTAAGGTCTTTTTGATTCCAAATCTGGCAAAGAAAATAGGCAAAGCAAGCATAAACACAACTTCCGAAACTTGCCCCATGGCCATTTTACCGGTAGAATTTGCCAAACCTATTTCTGTCAGAAATGGACTGGTATTTTGATAATAAAAGGCGAGGGGTATGCAGATCAGAATCGAGGATATGAAGAAAATCGCATAATTCTTATGCTTCAGCAATCCCAAAGCATCCAATCCAAGCACTTCGGAAAGTTTGAATTCCCCTGCCACTTTGGCTTGAGGGGGCGTGTGGGGAAGCGTAAAACTAAACAGTCCCAAGACCAAAGAACTGATAGCCGCCATCAGCCAAGTATTTTTCAAAAGGCCTTCTTTCAATCCTTCCTGGCTGTCCCAAGACATAAAACTGATCAATAATCCAGCCGTGATCCAGCCAACCGTCCCCCAGACACGGATCTTTGCAAACTCCTTGGCAGGATCTTTCATTTGGTTAAAAGAAATGGAATTCACCAGCGCAAGTGTGGGCATGAATAAAATCATGTAGATCAGCAGCAAGGGGAAAAATCCACCGAAGTCTATGGAATTATATAGTAAATACATCAGCCCTGCTCCAATAATATGGATCACACCAAGTATTCTCTGTGCATGAAAATAACGATCAGCAATCAACCCTACTACAAAGGGAGCGATAATCGCTCCAAATGATTGTGTAGAGAATGCCAGTGAGATATCCTGATCTTTTGCCAGGAGATTTGAACCCAAAAATGTACCCATCGTCACAAACCAAGAGCTCCAGATAAAAAACTCCAAAAACATCATCAGGGATAGTCGGAGTTTGGTAGTGGTATTCATAGTGATGACATCAGATTATTGGTGAGGATTAACTTTTAAGGGTCGGCCAAAGTTTAAAGTTTGGCCAATTTGAAGTATTTTAGGCAGTTCTAACGACTTCCCGAAGTAATGACTTCTAACTAACTGGCAAAGCCACTCATACTATGATGGAGCTATTGATCAATTATTCTATCAATTCACTCGAAGAGCGAAGGTTTTTCCATTCGAAATCAATTATTTCAAGCATTTAATCCTGAATATAAAGTCTTTTCCCTTATGTCATCCTTACCAAAATTAAAAATCGGACTAATTGGTGGCGGTCCGGGATCATTTATTGGAGCCATTCATTTAAATGGAGCTTTGATGGACGGAATGTTCGAGCTAGTTGCTGGGGCATTCAGTTCAAATCCCGAAAAATCAAAACAACGAGGTGAGGAGCTTATGCTGGATCCTGCAAGAGTCTATGCCAGTTACGACGAGATGTTTGCCAGAGAAATGGAGCTTCCGCAATCAGAGCGAGTAGATGTAATCGTGATCGTGACACCAAATAATGTGCATTTTGACCCTACCGTAAAAGCACTCAAGTACGGTTTTCACGTAGTACTGGACAAACCTCTGACTCTCAATTACGAGGAAGCTAAAGCACTGTATCCCATTGTCAAAGCTTCCAAAAATAGATTCTTGTTGACACATACCTATTCTGGCTATCCGATGATCAAACAAGCCAAACAAATGATCGCCAAGGGTCAAATAGGAAAAGTAAGAAAAGTCTATGTGGAATACCCTCAGGGCTGGCTTTGGAAATTGTTGGAATCTGAAAACAATAAGCAAGCAGAATGGCGGACTGATCCCAAAAGAAATGGTTTGGCAGGATGTATGGGGGATATTGGTACGCATGCATTCCACCTTGCCGAATACGTGTCTGGGGAGAAAGTATCACATCTTTGTGCTGACTTGTATATAAAGGTAAAAGGAAGGCCAATTGATGATGACGGCGTGGTGCTAATGAGATTTGAAAATGGCGCATCAGGAGTGCTCATGGCTTCGCAAATAAATACTGGAGCAGAAAGCAATCTGAGAATTCAGGTGTATGGAGAGAAAGGCGGATTAGAGTGGGAACAGGAATTAAACAACAGCCTTATAGCACGCTGGCCAGACGAACCAGATCAGATTCTTAGAGCTGGAACCGGCTATTTGGGTTCCCTGGCCAAGGAAAACACAAGGACACCTGCTGGACATCCTGAAGGTTTTATAGAAGCATTTGCCAACTTGTATAGAAACTTTGCCAGATGCATTTATGCAGAACGAGCAGGAATAACCCCAAAACCAGAATGGGAAGACTACCCAGGCATAGAAGATGGAATCAGAGGGATGGCTTTCATTGATCACGTATTGAAAAGTAATGAGTCCGAGGTCAAGTGGACTCCTTTTGAAGTAGAAATAAATTTTTGAACCTAATAATTTAACCTTAGTAAAATGAAGACAATTAAAGGACCCGCGATCTTTCTCGCCCAATTTATTGACGACACTGCACCCTTCAATAACCTGAAGAACATTTGTACCTACATGGCTGACTTAGGCTATGCTGGAGTTCAAATTCCATCTTGGGATGCCAGAATGATCGATTTACAAAAAGCTGCAGAAAGCAAAACCTATGCAGACGAAATCATCGGTACCGTAGAAGAGGCCGGTTTGCAGCTCACAGAGCTTTCCACTCATCTCCAAGGCCAATTAGTAGCAGTGCATCCGGCATACAATGAATTGTTTGACGGGTTTGCGCCAGCTAATTTGCAAGGAAACTTACAGGGAAAAACCGATTGGGCTGTGCAACAATTGAAATATGCAGCAAAAGCTTCCCAAAATATGGGGCTCACTGCACATGCTACTTTCTCAGGAGCATTGATGTGGCATACTGTCTATCCATGGCCTCAAAGACCGGCTGGATTGGTGGAAACCGGTTTCACGGAATTGGCAAAAAGATGGACTCCAATTCTAGATGAATTCGACAAATACGGCGTAGATGTCTGCTATGAACTTCACCCCGGAGAAGATTTGCACGATGGAGTGACATTTGAAATGTTTCTAGATAAAGTCAATAACCACAAGCGTGCAAACATCCTTTATGACCCAAGCCACTTCGTGCTGCAATGCTTGGACTACCTGCAATTCATTGATTTTTACCATGAAAGAATCAAAATGTTCCACGTAAAAGATGCTGAATTCAACCCAACAGGAAAGCAAGGAGTCTATGGCGGATATCAAGGATGGGTAGAGCGAGCAGGTCGCTTTAGATCTTTGGGTGATGGACAAGTTGATTTTAGCGGAATTTTTAGCAAACTTTCGCAGTACGATTACGATGGCTGGGCTGTTTTAGAATGGGAATGTGCTCTCAAGCATCCTGAGCAAGGAGCTGCAGAAGGCGCTCCATTTATTGCCTCACACATCATTAACGTAACAGAAAAAGCATTTGATGACTTCGCCGGCAGAGGAGCTGACGAGGAATTCAATAAACGAATTTTAGGAATCTAACTACTCAATTTTAAAATCTAATTTAATGAAAATCACAAAACCTTTAAACCTTGTCTTAGTAGCTCTGGCAGGATTTACTTTCGCATGTGGCGGTGGAGAAAAAACTGCTGAAACTACAGAAACAGTGGCTACTCCAGCTGCTCCAGAAAAAGAAATGAGCCTGGAAGAAAAATACCAGGATGATCCAATCTACATCAATGGACTTGCAAAGCTTAAGACTTCTGACTGTACTTCTTGCCACATGGTAGAAAGAAAGATCGTAGGGCCATCCTATGCAGATGTAGCTGCAAAGTATGAAACAACTGAGGCCAACATTACTTTGCTGGCTGAGAAAGTAATCAATGGTGGCGTAGGGGTATGGGGAGAAATCCCAATGCCTCCACATCCAACAGTGAGTATGGAAGATGCCAAAGACATGGTGAAGTACGTGCTCCTTTTGAAAAAATAAGATGAGGAAACACTATATCATCGTCGCAGCATTGGCAAGTTTTCTTGCTTCATGCTCTGGCGAAAAAACAGTCGAAACAGAAACTGAAGTAACTGTGGCAGAAGCTCCGACAGAAGAAGAATGGGTAGATCTATTTGCTAACAACGATTTCTCTAGCTGGCATAAATACGGCGGAGGCGAAGTAGGCAAAGCCTGGAAGATCGAGAATGGTGAAGCATATCTTGATGCAAAAAACAAAGACGGCTGGCAAACTGGTGATGGTGGCGACATCGTTACGAATGAGGAATACGAAAATTTCCATTTGAAGTACGATTGGAAAATCGCTCAAAACGGAAACAGTGGCGTGATCTTCTATTCCCACGAGGCGCCGGAATATCAATCTTCCTGGAATACAGGCATGGAAATGCAGGTTCTGGACAATGAAGGTCATCCTGACGCTAAAATAATCAGTCATAGAGCTGGAGATCTTTACGACCTGATCGTAAGCAGTGAAGAAACTGTAAAGCCTTTTGATGAATGGAACTCAGCAGAGATCATCGCCAACAACGGTAAGCTGGATTTAATCCTGAATGGTACCACTGTGGTAAGCACTACTCTCTGGACTCCTGAGTGGGAGGCGTTGATTGCAGACAGCAAGTTCAAAGACATGCCTAATTTCGGCACGTTCAAAAAAGGAAGAATTGCCCTTCAAGATCATAGCGATCTAGTTTACTTCAAGAATGTGATGATTAAAAAGCTTTAGATTACAAAGCATTAAATTCTATATACCCCCGTGAAGAGGCTACTTTATGGGGGTATTTTTTGAGGTATTGCGGTCAAAAATAGGTGCTAAAGCCTTGGATTTTGAACAGCTTAACGAGCTGTAATGTGACGTCTTATGAGATTTGTATTCCACGATGAACAGCACTAAGATTGGTAACCATGATCAGCAAATTAAAGCCAATCACGCGAAATAAATTATTGGGTATTTTCCTCCTGTGTGATCTTATCCACTACCAAGGCTATCGCGCCATCACCTGTAACATTGCAAGCAGTACCGAAACTATCCATGGCAATATAGAGAGCGATCATTAAACCGATCATTTCTTCGCTAAAGCCCAGCATAGACTGCAATACTGCAATGGCTGCCATAATCGCCCCCCCAGGTACTCCAGGTGCTGCCACCATCGCAATGCCCAGCATAAAAATAAACCCGACAAACATCCCAAAATCGTATGGCACTCCTTCCAGGATCATCAAAGCCATCGCGCAGGCAGTT
This sequence comes from Algoriphagus persicinus, assembly GCF_035156415.1. Lineage (NCBI taxonomy): Bacteria > Pseudomonadati > Bacteroidota > Cytophagia > Cytophagales > Cyclobacteriaceae > Algoriphagus > Algoriphagus persicinus. Next base: position 123,778 of record NZ_JAYEEY010000013.1, on the reverse strand, counting down.
ATTTTCATGATACTTCCAGACAAGTGTATGGTAGCACAAAGTGGGATCACAAAGCCGGCAATTTTAGGGGATACCCCATTCTTTTCAGCCTGCGCCAGCGTCACTGGAATGGTGGCAGCTGAGGATTGTGTTCCCAGTGCCGTGAAATAGGCAGGCATCATGGTGGCCAATAAGCGGATGGGATTTTTCTTAACGATCGCTCCGGTGATTACATATTGCAGCAACAGCAAGAAAATATGCATGGCAAATATGACTCCAATGATATTTAGGAATACTGAGAGAATGGAATATACCTGACCACTGAAGGCCATATTTGCGAAAATCCCCAGGATGAAAATTGGTAATAAAGGCACAATCACATTCTCGATCACTTGCATGATAATGGTCTCAAAATTCTTCACCACCTTCTTCAACATAGAATTCTCCTGATAAGAAAGCCCCAAACCGATGACAAAAGCCAGCACCAGCGCAGACATCACATCTATCACAGCCGGAATGGTAATACTAAAATAAGGCTCTAAATCCTTTCCAGCCTCTGAGATCTCAGCCGCTTCATTGACATGCGAAGCAAGAAGTGAAGGGAAAATAGCAGAAGAGGTGAAATAGCTCATAAACCCAGAAAAGAGCGTGGATCCATAGGCGATTGCTGCGGTGATCAGCAGTAACCTCCCAGCTCCCTTGCCCAAGTCAGAAATGGCTGGCATGATCAAGCCGAGTATAATCAGTGGGATGGCAAAATTCAGGAATTGCCCAAAAAACGCATTAAACGTAGCGAAAATCCTGTTGATGGACTCAGGCAAATAAAGACCGAAAACAATACCTAAGACAATGGCAATAAATACTTTAAACAGGAGATTGGAAAATATACTCTTCATTTATATCTGGGAATTCTTATTGGAAAGCTAATTGCCTTTTAGTTTTTTGATTTGCTAAGATATAAGAATAGGTTTTTAGAAATGAGCCGATTGAGATTTATTCCAAGACTCAGTTTTCAAATAACCTCAAGCCTTGGATTTTGACTTTAATGAATAAATCCTAAAGCACAACGCGGTACATCAGGACAGTTGAATCAATTCCTTTCGCCATCTTACTCCAACGATCAAGCCATAGCCTAAATAACCTTGCACCCTATGAAAATAGCTCTAGCTCTTTTGATTTTTTTCGCAATCAGATTTTTTGCTTTCTCCCAAACGCAAGAGCCTCCCAGGCTAGTTGCGGGTTTCCCTGTCAACTATGATGAGGATGCCATCCCTCCCTATTCTTTGCCGGATCTATTCACTTTGGAAAATGGTCGAAAAATAAAGGATTCGGTGGCTTGGATGAAAGACAGAAGACCGGAACTTTTGAAGTCTATTGCTGAGCTTCAGTATGGAAAAACACCTCCTGCCCCAAAATCAATTGCATTTGAAGTTTTTGACAAAGAAAGTGATGCTTTCAATGGCAAAGCAATCCGAAGGCAAGTGCGAATTTACTTAACGGAGAACAGCAAAGCTCATCCTATGGATTTGCTGATTTATTTACCCAAGAATTCACCCAAGAAAACCCCGGTTTTCTTCACCATTTCCTTTACAGCAAATTCTCAAACAGTCGATGATAAAGGAGTGCGGGTTGGAGAAATCTGGAACAGAGAAGGCAAAAAAGTTACCGCAGATCAAGCAAGCGTTTTCCGAACTACAAATGTGGAGCAGTTTATAGACGCTGGATATGGCTTTGCCACAGTTTATTATGGCGATATAGATCCGGATTTCAAAAAAGGTTTTGAGCATGGAATACGGAAGGAATTTCTCAAACCCGGCGAAACTACGCCCAAGGAAAATGAGTGGGGAACAATCTCTGCTTGGTCATGGGGATTGAGTAGAGCCATGGATTATTTTGAAAAAGACGATCAGATAGATGCCAATCGCATTGCGCTTATGGGAGTTTCCCGCTTGGGAAAAACAGTGCTTTGGACAGGAATTAGAGACACGCGTTTTAAAATGATCATCGCAAGTTGCTCAGGTGAAGGAGGCGCTGCAATTGCCAGAAGAGATTTTGGGGAAAACATCAAGCACATGTCTGACACCTCTCGATATTACTATCAATTTGCACCGAATTATCACGAATATTCTACCCATGTGGATGATTTCCCATTTGATGCACATACGCTCGTAGCGATGATTGCACCGAGGCCTCTTCTGCTTCAAACTGGAAATACTGATTATTGGTCTGATCCAAAAGGGGAGTTTATAGCAGCTCAAGAGGCTACCAAAGTTTACGAACTCTTTGGCGAAAATGGTCCCCAAGACGATGAAATGCCTGCCGCAGGAGACACTTCATTGCTGGAAAACAAACTTGGGTACTATATGCATGACGGAGGTCATGGAACTATCCCCTCTGACTATGCAGTCTTTATCCAGTTTATGAAGACGTTTTTATGATTTGTAATCAGTAAGAAATAGGAATTTCAACCCTAGTCTGATCCCATCCCATTCGCATCACTGCAGATTTATTTCCCAGACCTTCAAAGCGAATCGAGAAGGCTTCCACAACCTCTGGGATAGAGTTCGAATCAACTTTAAATCGCATTACATCTTTACTTTCATCATAACTATATGCACCCCAGTAATCTTGGTCTGAATTGATGATGATAGTCCATTCGGTTTCTCCCGGGATGGCAAACAACGAATAGGTTCCAGCCTTAAGTGTTTCACCACCAATAGTCAAATCTTTAAAAGCTTTGAATTCCACAGCTTCATTTGCCCCAACTCTCCATACTTTCCCGAAAGGAACTATCCCTCCAAAGACAATTCTGTCAGACTTATTCGGCCTACTGTAATACACTTTTACAATTGCTTCCTCACCTGCTTTTCGGTCATGGGCAAAATTATCCGGCAGATACGCTACGTCCATTGGACTTTTATCAACAGACCGAAACTCTTGGGAATAAACAGATGAAGAAAAACAACTCAAAATCAAAAGTAGAATAAAGTGTTTCATGGGGATAAATTAGTTTTAGATGTTTTATGATTTACTTACCTCATTTTCTTATAGGCATTGATCAGGCCATTGGTAGATCCATCGTGAGCGGTGATTTCTTCATCCCCATTTAGTTCAGGAAGAATACCACTTGCCAAAACTTTGCCAAGCTCTACGCCCCACTGATCAAAGCTGAAAATATCCCAAACTACTCCCTGCACGAAAATCTTGTGCTCATACATTGCGATCAATGCACCAAGAGTGTAAGGATTAATTTCTTTTACCAAAATTGAATTCGTAGGTCGATTACCTTCGAAAACTCGATGCGGAGCAATTTCATCTATCTGCTCATCAGACTTACCAGCTGCTTTCATTTCTGCTTTCACTTCTTTCAGAGACTTCCCTTTCATTAAGGCTTCTGTCTGAGCAAAGAAGTTGGACAGCAACTTCTGATGATGATCGCCAATAGGATTATGAGACACCGCCGGAGCGATAAAATCACAAGGAATCAAATGCGTTCCTTGATGGATCAATTGATAAAAAGCATGCTGACCATTGGTTCCAGGCTCTCCCCAGATAATCGGGCCAGTGGTATAATTCACTTTTTCTCCTGAGCGGCTTACGTATTTACCATTGCTCTCCATATTTCCCTGCTGGAAATAGGCTGCAAATCGATGCATATACTGATCGTAAGGCAAAATAGCTTCGGAACTCGCACCAAGGAAATTGGTGTTCCAGATGCCAATCATCGCCAGGACAACCGGGATATTTCGGTCAAACTGAGAATGACGGAAATGATTGTCCATTGCATGGGCACCGGCAAGCAGTTTCTCAAAATTGTCAAAACCGATGGTACAGGCAATAGGTAAACCAATCGCAGACCAAAGAGAATATCTTCCCCCTACCCAATCCCAGAACTCAAACATATTATTAGTGTCAATTCCGAATTCAGACACGGACTTGGCATTGGTAGAAAGCGCCACGAAATGCTTGGCCACCGCCGAATCTATCTTAGCATGCTCCAGAAACCAATCACGTGCAGTATGCGCATTCGTCATAGTTTCTTGTGTAGTGAACGTCTTGGAAGCTATAAAGAAAAGGGTTGTCTCAGGATCTACCTTTTTCAGCGTCTCTGCTATATGCGTTCCATCCACATTAGAAACAAAATAGCACTCGATATCAGGATTTTTATATGGCCTCAATGCCTCAGTCACCATTACCGGGCCTAGATCAGAACCCCCGATACCGATATTTACCAGCGATTTGATAGGCTTGCCAGTGTAGCCAAGCCACTGTCTATTTTGGATTTTGTCTGCAAAGGACTTCATCTTCTTCAACACTGCAGAGATATCTTCCATGAGATTATGACCGTCAAGATACACAGCCTCATCAGCTGGATTTCTAAGCGCAGTATGCAATACAGCTCTTCCTTCCGTCACATTAATAGGCTTTCCTGAGAACATATCTTCAATCGCCACATGGAGTTTACACTCCCTAGCCAGATCAAAAAGCGCATCCAGAATACCCGGATTCAACCTATTTTTAGAAAAATCCACCAAGATATCTTCCATCGAAATGCTCAATCTATCAAAGCGCTCCCGCTCATCGAATTGAGAAAGTATGGTCATGTCTTTATGATCTTCGGCAAGTTTCAGTAATCTTGCCCAGGCAGGTGTGGTGGTTGGATTAATTGCGTTCATTGGTTCTTATTTAATAGGAATGAGTTACAAAAATAAGGTTTATCTTGATGGATAAAAGGCTTTTGACTTAAAGTAGAACTATACCTATTTGCCAAAGAAGAATTGCATTTTTTCAATTGTATTTGTATAATTAAACTTCACTATTAGTCAACCAAATATGGCGTTTAGAAGTAGCTTCCGATTTTCTCTCCTCATAACAATGATTCTTGGACTTACTTCCACACACTCCATAGCTCAGGATAAGGAAATCGTCAGATTGAATGAGCATTTCTATCCCATCAATGAAAATGATAGCATCAATTATTTTTACAAAGCCATCATCGTCGATCTTACCGACAGCACTTCCATAGAGCGGATTTTCAATCTGAAAAACCAAATCGTAAAAGTCACACGATATGGTTATAATCAGGAAGGGAATTTTCCGGAAGAAAACACAGAGACCTATGACTCGGACGGCAAATTGGTTTCCAAGAAAATCAAGAATAGTATCAATGGGTTCTACCAAGCTGTATACTTTGACAAGGGCGAACAAATAGGCGAAGTACTTTTTCAAGGGGAAAAGAAATTTGAAATCCGAAAGGCAGGTAGTGATGAAGTAATGACTGCAGATGAAAATGTATTTGAGCCAACCCCTAAACTAGATCAGGATCTTTGGACTAATATGATGATTCAAAACTTGAAATACCCTGCATCTTCCCGAAGGGATAGAGAAGAAGGAACCGCCATTCTTGCGATATATGTAAATGAATTTGGAGAGCATGGCGAATTTAAAGTAGTCAATCCCGAAAATGTAAGTGAAAAATTAGCCTTTGAAGCACTTCGCGTAGCTACTATGTATGATGGTGAAATCACTCCAGCTACCAACATTGATGGAAACACAGTAGATGCTTGGCTATATATTCCTCTACGATTTAAAATGGATTGAAAAAACAACAACCCTCCAAAATGGAGGGTTGTATTCATTTTATAAGGGAGAGGATTTGCATTTGTATGGCAACAAATCTTCTAGATCTTTTCCCCTCTATTGCCTCTTGAATCGCTGGCTTTTTCCGTTTTGGAAGTAAATGAGCTGGAGATAATTTTGACTCAAAGAGGCAATTTCATAACAATATTTGTCTTGACTATTCGAAACATTAATCAATTCCAGATAAGAAATATTTGGCTTTTGTATTATCGATTTTGAACACAATACCCCACCTGTTTTTATAGAATAAACATAAGTGTCCTGCAATTGACCACCGTAGTATTCATAACATTTTCCATCAGTCTTAAAAATTCTTTTCCAACTTGTATCATCTGTTGAAACCCAAGTACCTATGATGGAAGTTTGATTATTAATGTTTATTATAAAACACATTCCTAAAGTTACAGCTAATATTATTAAAGTTTTCATATAATAAATTGGTTAAATACAGATGATAAATGATATTGTTTTGTTGAAAATTGACTGCCTGTGAGTTAATCCATTTTTACCTCCATTAACTAACCTCGTGACATCTTTTACAGTTGTAGTTGAATTTATTGTCAATTTGTGCTGAACATTATTGTTAAAAAACCATAATGCACTAATTACGCCAAGTTCCAAATTGCTTGATATTAGATCAGGGTTAGCTACAAAATCTAACTTAGAATTGTAAGCGTTTTGATAAAACTGGGTAAAGCTTTGATAATTTGCTTTTCCAGTTAACTGAAAAATCCCTCTCCCTCTATATTTATAACCATCTCCAGATGAAGTATTTCCTAAATAATCTCGCTGATAAACTAGGTTTGCTAGTTTTTCTACATTTACATAAATACTACTTTCCGATTTCTTATAATCATTAGGATTGGCTTTTGAAGAATCCGCGTTTGGGGTGGTAATTGGATTAAAATAGTTTTCCCAATTCCCTTCTTTTCCAAGTTCAGCCCATCTATAATTCAAATTCTCCTCAAAAGCACCAAATTCCTTACCAGCATAATTTGTACTTTCATGCCCTGCTTGCGCCAGAAAATGTTGCAATTTTTCCGGAGTATCTATCCCAAACGTTTCACCATGAGTGTTAATATGATCTGCAATTGATTGTAGAGTATTATCTTCGCTATTTGGAAAAACGCTTTTTAAGTTTTCTTTTGAGGTGTTACAATCATCTGGAAGTAAAGTCGGTCCTCCTCCTCCACTTCCACTACCCGATCCTCCTCCAGGTGTAGGGCCGGTCGGTCCCGTATAAGTCCCCGGTCCTGATCCTGGATTGTATTGGTCTGAGCATGCTGGATCCTCGTAGGCTATGATATCAAAACACTCTATTCCAAATTCCGGAATATCACAATATCCACCTCCACAAGTAATCTCTCCTTCATCATCTCCATAGCTAAAGCAAACTTCTTCCATGATAGGCGTGCAGTTAAGTGCAGCATTAGCATTCGATCTGCTTTTCTTTTTTTAGAAAGTAGGTATATACCTTCTCCCCATTTTGCACAAACCATCCTGTGCTCAACTCCTCATCCCATGATACCATCTGAATATCTCCCGAAAAATCTTTGCTCCATACGGTGTAGTTATTGGTTTCAAGCTTCTTTTGGTTTGCCACAGTTCCTTCAGGGAAATACTTTAGTATAAATATATCAAATCCCCCATCTTCTTTTTTCTCAAAAATCAACCTGAAAAATGCATCCTTCTGTTTTCTTTTGATGTCATTGATCGTTTTGGCCGAGCGGATGGGTACTGAGAAAACATTGTAAGTGATCTCCACTTCGATCACTCTTCCTTCTTCATGTACCATAGCTTTGTTCCAATGGATTTTCTTGATCTGATTCCTCACTCTCGCATTCACTCCTGATTGGAGAGGTACCTCAAACTCTTCCTGCGGTCCAAACCAGGCCTTCGCATCTTCGACTGCCTGCTGGACATCAGAAACAGGTATCTCAACAGGTTCTTCCTCGCTCACGCAGGAGGCCATACCGAGCATCATAGCTAGAAGTAGAAATGACCAAAATCCAGATCTACTTAAAAATTTGTACTTGAGGGGGGGGGAATGTGTTTCATAAAAGATTTCATAAAAGAATACTAGTTAAGTGTTTAAAAATTTAATGAGTTTAAGCTTTCTTGACTATAAAAGCAACAGTAGTTTAAAATTTTTCTGAAAATTTATCATTCTGTTAACATGGTATAACCCACATCTTTTTGCCATGAATCTTGCCTAGTAAAACACCAAAACCCGTCATTTTTGACGGGTTTTGATTTATTATCAAGATAAGCACTCCATCTATTCAGACTATTATTCCGGAATAAAATCCACGTGCTCAGCGGTATTAATTTGTAATTCTACATCTAATGGCATTTTTGAAACTGAGAGATTTTCAACAACTTTTGGATTGTACCCTACCATCCCAAAGTAAAGCACGCAATCCTCCAAATTTCCCTCATAAGCAAGAGAATAAACACCTTCGCTATTTGCGATAGCACCTTCTATAAAATGACCTGAAATATTTAAAGAGTCTTTATGCTGCAGTAGAACTGAAACCCGACCTATTGGCTCCTTGGTTTTAGAATCTACAATCTTCCCTGAAACATGATGATCTCCATCAGAATTAGAGGTACAGGAGGTGGCTATATTAAGTAAAAGTACTATTCTAAAAACCTGCCCAATATTATTCATTCAATTGCTGTAATTTACCAACTAGACATATCATAGTTTTTCATTATAACCAACAAAACCCGCCATTTCTGACGGGTTAGTTTACAAAATAAACTTTTTAAATATTAATTTCTACTTTTCAATTATCGAATACTCTACTTCTTTCAAATAACCATTAACCCAAGTGAAATTCAATTTGCATTCTTGTGAATTTAGTTGAGTAAAATCTAAAGTCTCAACTGAATCTATATTATAATAATAAGAAACATCAGATATGTTAGGTTTGAGATTTCTAACACTATATGAACCAGGAAACTTATCTTTATATGCTTCAAAAGAAAGATCAAATATATTGTTTCCACTTAATTGTAAATCTGCTTCTTTTCTGAAATTTACTGAGGTTATTTTCATTTGTTGGACAATCGCAATAATCTTGTCGTCCTTAGAATTCAAAACTTTAATATAATCAGATGTCAATTTATCGTTAGTTACAAGATTTAAATTGTTTGCAATATTTTCACTATTTAGGATGGTAAATTTCTTCCCTGCAATGGTAAACTCTTTAATATCAACAATTTCGATATAATCCTCGATCTGCAAATCGCTGCTATTTTCCCAAATCGGCAAATCGCTACCTTTCGATTTATATCTATCCGAAAAATCCATCATTTCTGAGTTAATCTCGGTGCCAATTTCATCATCAATTAATATTTCTTCTACATCTTTATCCTGATTTGAACAACCGATTAGAGATATAATCACAATAAATCTGAAAATTTTCATACTAATAAGATTTTAATAGAAGTTGGACTCAAACCAATCCCTTAATCCTAAAGGCAAATATATCTCAAAAGATGATCTGCCATTTCTGATGGGTTTTCTTTATTTAAAAGCTAAAACTAAAACAGGAAGACCCAACAGTAGCGATTTCACTGCTCTGGTCTCCACTCTCTAGGCAGTCTCCAAACTCAACTAGGCGTAGTCAAAAACAACTTGATGACTGGGGCTAGGTAATATCTACCAACTATCCTTTTCAAATTGAAATAACACTTTATTTTGACGTTTTATTCTTCATGAATTACAACTTATACATGATAGAAAGGCGTAGTTAAAAGCTACGCCTTGCCAACTGTATATTCTTCACCCAGATAAGGCATTATTAAGGTGATTGTATATAGTCTTCTATTCTTCTTCAGTTAGGTTCCACTGTCTACCAACTTATATACATCACCGTCTTTGACAAACAAAAATTTACTCCTCTTTAAATCAAACTTTATATAAGGATCATCTTGGCATTTGGTTTCTTCCCACAATTGAAGCAGATCAAAACGTCTTGGAATAAGGGAATACCCCACCACTCTTTTTTTAAAAGAATATAATACCAGTATTTCACTGTCTGATTGCGCTAGCATATGTAATTGATTCAAATTCCAATTTGAAAATTGGAATTCTTTGACATTTGAATAAGGTCTAACAATATAGAGTGTGTCCCAATTAATACCATTAGTATATTGAGAAAAATCTATCTCAACTGTTCCCGAATTATCTGAATCAAAATCAATTAATATTTCTTTGACATTAAAGTTAGCACAACTTGAAATCAAAGCTATAAAACCAAAGAGAATTAACGTTTCATTGAATTTCGTTACCATATTAGCAGCCTCCAAATACTGTCGAACCATTTAATATTATTTTAAATTCACTATTGTTACCGCTTGTAATCAGATAACTCCTAAGTTCATTTTGAAAACTTATCGGAAAGCACAACTTTAAGCTCTGTGATATATCCCCAGAAATCATCAAGATCAATATATAAATTTCTATATCCGAGAAAGGAAATAACTACTTTTTCAGCCTCCCTCCCAGTAGTATAAATTCTAGCTTCCCCATTTTCGTCGGTAACTTCTCCGCTCAGCGTTGATTTTCCTTTGATTATTGACACATTAGTATGTGGGATAGTCTCACCTGAATAATCTACCACTTTTAGCTTCAATGAAGCTCTATTTTCTCCAAAGCTAGAGTCAAGTCCGAAATCACGTCTAATTGTATCCGTTTTGGAAATGACTTCAAAATAAGATGGATGTGGGTGCGTAATGCCCTCATGAAATAAAAGCAAGGTATCCTGCTTCACAAAATAGTATCCTTTACTGATGGTCTTTTCGCCATGTCCTCCATATTGCGCATAATCAAAATGATGATCCTGCATAAGTTCTATTTGCAGGTTGCCACGATCCACACCTTGGGGAATCCAGGAGTAAACGCCCGTTAGACTGTCCTGAGCAAAACTCATACTCGAGAAACAAACATTTAGACAGAGAAGAATACATACCAACCTAACAACCTGAATCATTCCCTTTTTGCGGTTTTGTACTTTTAACTTCTAAAACATTAATAAAACAAATCAGATAAAGTATTAGCAAAATAGGCATTGAAATAGGTAAATTCCCCCTTAGGAATATTTGGAAATGTTATTTGCTCAATCTTTTTTTGACACTCATCTTTTTCTAATCTATCGAAACCCAACATCTTAAGTTTTTCAGATAGAGTTAACAGGTCTTCAGAAAAATCTCCATCCATAATCTTAGGGTCATTTATGAAAATTCCTTCATGATGATTAATCTTCAATATTTCAAAAAAAAATATTGGAGCGATTAAACTTAATGAAACTACAAGAAACTTATCAATAGTATTTGCCCCCGAAAAACTTCGATTTAAAAGACACTTTAAACCAACACATCTTTTATCAATTATTGATATCCGATCACAATCTTTGACATTAGAAGTACCAAGGAATTTTTTAACCTCCCTTAATGACTTAATCAGTTTGGAATGATCCTGCTCATATAGTTTACTCCATAAAACTGAAAATTCTGGTGACTTTTCAAATTCTCCTGAGATTTCTGAATTCTCAGAGAGAACACTTGAGTAATGTTTATATACCAACTTCTGGAATTCAAAATTCATACTTTTCAAAAACAAATCCCATTACCAATAAACACGTAATTTGCAACTATCGGTGAAATATTGATAGACCCTGAACCATAATAATCGGCTCTTCCACCATAAAGAGACATTTGCGATTTTAACAGAGTCATGAATGCAGCAATTACTGTAGTCTCAGAAGTTGATGCATCAAAAAGATATAGATGATGTGCCAAATCACTTGCTCTTTGGACTGCCGATGTCGCAAAATTAGCTGCATCCAATTTAGAGAAAATTTCACCAGAAATTAATTCCTCAGGCATACCAAAATATAAAGCTCTATTTATAGTCATAGTTCTTACCCCTCCGCCTACAATCCTAACATCAAAACGAATATTAATAACTCCTGCCTCCTGCCAATTAGACCCAATATCCTTAAAGTTATAGCTATCACAATCAATACCTATCTCATCCTCTGGCAGCAACGTCGGCCCGCCAGTGCCTCCACCAGACCCAGTACCCGAACCGCTTCCTGATCCTCCCCCTCCTCCTGGACCTGTTGGGGTTCCACCTGCCCATCCTGGACCTTCTTCATCAATTTCTGAACATTCTGGAACTATATAGAAATAGCATTCAACTACATTTTGCTCCTCCCATCCGATCCCTTCTTCATAGAGGGGGTTGTCTTCATAATAATAAGTACATACTTCTTTTTCTACATTTCTACACTCTACTACAGCATTGGCGTATGACTTTTCTTTAATCCCGTGCTTCTTCTCATAATATTGCTCAACAACATTTCCATTGGCAATGAGCCAACCAGTCTCCAGATTTTCATCCCAATCTGTCAATTGGATATCACCAGAAAACTGGCTGCTTAAACTCATGAAATTATTCACTTCCAGCTGGCTTTGGCCTTCAATACTCGTCTCTGGAAAAAACTTAAGCAGAGATTTTGAATAGTTCCCCATACTGTCTTTACGGATAAGTAGCCGATAGAAAGAACTCTTTTGCTTTTCCTTTATTGCTACTCTTGTAGTATCATCTCTCATAGGTACTGCATGGGCAGAATACTTTACTGCCACTTCGATCACATTTCCATTATCATGGGTAATCACCTTGTTCCAATGGATTTTCTTGATCTGATTCCTTACTCGTGCATTCGCTCCTGCTGATACAGGAACCCCAAACTCTTCCTTCGGCCCAAACCAGGCCTTCGCATCTTCTACTGCTTGCTTAGCATCAGAGATTGGGATCTCAACAGGTTTTTCCTCACTTACACAGGAGGCCATACCGAGCATCATAGCTAGAAGTAGAAATGACCAAAACCCAGATCTACTTAAAAATTTGTACTTGAGGGGGGGGTAAGTGTGTTTCATAATAGATTTCATAAAAGAATAATAGTTAAGTGTCTAAAAACTTCTTAAGTATAAACCTTCGTGACTATAAAAGCAATAGTAGTTTAGAAATTTTCTGAAAATTTATCATTCTGTTAACAGGCGATAACCCACATCTTCCCTCATAAATTTTGACTAGTAAAACAACAAAACCCGCCATTTCTGACGGGTTTTGTTATTTCAATCTTACAAATTTTCACTGAAAGCCTCTGGTTTCTCTTCTATCAACAGCAAAATGAATAATCGGAGCCATAATAACACTGTAAAGCAAAGCAATTCCTATATAGATCACATTCTTCCACAAAGGATACGCCCAAATATTTGCAAATGACCCCACTATACAAATACCTAGCAAATGGCTAACAGTCATTATAAGTATTTTAACATAAATATTTTTATAAATAAACTTAGGATGGATTGCATTTGTAAGAAGAGCCAAGTTATAGGGAACCAAGACTAATATTAGATAGACCAAAGGCAAAATCAAGAAATTTTCCCACCTAAACATCTCCATGTACCTCCAATAGCCCATTGCCAAATGATATGGCATCTCATTACCCAATACCACTACGTCAAAAAACATTGGGGAATTTTTTAAAATTGGTAATAACACAAATGCCAAGATAAAATTGACTACAATTCTTCGTTTCATATTAGTGATATCTTAACAATCTTTACTTAGCGTGCTCGGTGGTTTAATCCCATCAATCACATCTAATACGTCAGGCCAATCTGGTCTTAGAATTACAGGGTCAATTTTTGAAGCTGATCCTCCATTTTGATTAACAAAGTCTCTTAACTTATTTTGAAAGGACTTCCATAGATTATCTGCACTAGTAAAAGGTATTCCAGCAGCAGCTTGAGCAAATGTTTCTAACCCTCCTGTCAGCCGATCCACCCCTTTTGTATAAAAAGTGTAAGATCCATTCGAATTAACAGAGTACCCAAACTCCCTATTGCCACTTACAGGATGATGCCCATACTTTGGATCTCTAATCGTAGTGAAAATCCATCTAGTCGGAGATGATAAGGAAGTTACAACCGACCCATTCTCAGGCCCTTGAATATCAATGTTAATTACTGCTCCATAAGGATTTCCCGAATTCCTTAAGTTAGTATCATTTATGCTTCCCCACTGCAATGGTGAAAAAGTAGACAAACTTTGGTCAGTGAACGAATTAATATTGGTTCGGATGTAATTCAGAAACTGCTGTGGCTCTAAGGTAGATCCATTTACAACTGGAAGTGTAGAGACAGTAACTGCAAAATAATCCATGTTCACAGCCTTGCTAAGGGCATTGTCTATCTGTTGAATATTAGCTACATCAGACACCGTATAATCCCCATGATCTGGATAGGAAGCAGTATAAGTATTGAGCTTGTCAATTATACCTTGACCTGGGGTGAATTTCGCTATCTCTAGCCACTGCATTATCAGAGAACAAGGAATATCACTATCCAACAATGCGAAAGGTTTGTCGTATAACAAATCTTCTAACAGTGGCTGTATAGTCGGTCCTCCTCCTCCAGAGCCAGTACCTGAACCACCTCCTGATCCTCCTGGTCCCGTATAAGTCCCCGGTCCTGATCCCGGATTGTATTGGTCTGAGCATGCGGGATCCTCATAGGCTATTATATCAAAACACTCGATTCCAACTTCTGGAAGTTCACATATACCGCTACTGCAATCCATTTCTTCATCATCACCCCATGTTATACATACTTCTTCTAATATTGGCGTACAATCAAGCGACGCATTGGTATTTGATCTTATTTTCTTACCTGCATCACTTTTTAGAAAGTAGGTATATACCTTCTCCCCATTTTGCACAAACCATCCTGTGCTCAATTCCTCATCCCAGGAGACCATTTGAATGTCACCCGAAAAATCTTTGCTCCACACCGTATAGTTGTTGACGTCAAGCTTCTTTTGGTTTTCTGCAGTTCCTTCAGGGAAATACTTAAGTATAAATATATTAAATCCCCTATCTTCTTTTTTCTCAAAAATCAATCTGAAAAATGCATCCTTCTGTTTCCTTTTGATGTCATTGATCGTTTTTGCCGAGCGGATGGGTACTGAGAAAACATTGTAAGTGATTTCCACTTCGATCACTCTTCCTTCTTCATGTACCATAGCCTTGTTCCAATGGATTTTCTTGATCTGATTCCTTACTCGTGCATTCGCTCCTGCTGATACAGGAACCCCAAACTCTTCTTGGGGCCCAAACCAGGCCTTCGCATCTTCCACTGCTTGCTGAATATCGGAAACCGGTACCTCAACAGGTTCTTCCTCACTTACACAAGAGGTAATAATTAGCATCGTGGCTAGAAGTAGAAATGACCAAACCCCAGATCTACTTAAAAATTTGTACTTGAGGGGGGGGGGAAGGTTGTTTCATAATAGATTTCATAAAAGAATACTAGTTAAGTGTCTAAAAACTTCTTAAGTATAAAGCTCCTTGACTATAAAAGCAACAGGAGTTTAAAATTTTTCTGAAAATTTATCATTCTGTTAACAGGGTATAACCTACATCTTTCCTCATAAATTTTGGCTAATAAAACAACAAATCCCGTCATTTCTGACGGGTTTTGATTTATAATCAAGATAAGCACTCCATCTATTCAGACTATTATTCAGGAATAAAATCCACGTGCTCAGCGGTGTCAATTTGTAATTCCACATCCAATGGCATTTCAGGGCTGCGGATATTGTCAACAATTCTCGGAATATATCCTACCATCCCAAGATATCGACTGAATTCGCCCAAAAAATCTTTGCTCCATACAGTGTAGTTATTTACTTCAAGCTTTCTTTTCGTATGACGATGTTTCTTCTTGATATCGTTGATGGTTTTCGCAGATCTTATAGGATTTGAATATCCACTACTTGGCAATAAGCACATCTATCCCTCGAAGGAAACTATATTTCAATAGAGAAAGAAACAAACCCTACAGGAAAAATATCGTACCTTTGAATTGTATCTGTAAGAATAAGTGCAACGTCACAGAAAAATATCGACCATTTTATTATCCATCCTGGTGCTGCTCAGTTCTACGAGCTTAACCTTTGGCATGCATTTTTGCATGGGGCAATTGGAGAGTATTGCACTTTTTTCAGAAGCTAAGCCGTGTGATATGCATCTAATGAAATCACAGAATGCATCTGAAAAGCACGATCCCGACTGCGACCACGAGCTAGCTGAAAAAAGTTGCTGTGAAGATCATTCTATAGTAACAGAGGGAAGTAAGGAGTTGAGCATTATTACCCCAGTTTCTGCTCCAGACTTTCATATGACTGCTTTTTTATATGCCGTGGTTTCGTTCATGTTCATTGCCCCTGAAGCGGACTACAATACTTTTAGGGATTATTCCCCCCCTCTGATTGATCGTGACATAGTTGTGCTCGTTCAATCCCTCATCATTTAAGCATTTCATTCAGATTTTTGACTGCAGCGTAGTGTTTTGCTACGCTACCTGCGCATGCTGTCTCCTGCGCTTGTCTCAATCCAGTTTAAAAGCAAATTGAATGAAAAATGCTCAACAAAATCATCAAATACTTTCTTGAGAACCGTTTAGTCACAGTTCTCATACTCATCGCTTTAATTGCCTGGGGTATTGTTACCGCGCCTTTCGGTTGGCAAGTAGGTGCTTTGCCCTCCGATCCTGTGCCTGTGGACGCCATTCCGGATATCGGTGAAAATCAGCAAATCGTCTTTACCGAGTGGAGGGGGCGCTCACCCCAGGATATTGAAGATCAAATCTCCTATCCCTTAACCACTTATTTATTGGGGATACCGGGTGTGAAATCTATACGGAGTTCGTCCATATTTGGCTTCTCCAGTATCTTCATCATTTTCAGTGAAGATGTTGAGTTTTATTGGTCCCGATCCCGCATCATCGAAAAACTCAATGCACTGCCTAGAGATCTGCTGCCCGAAGCAGTGCAACCTGCGCTTGGCCCGGATGCCACTGCATTAGGCCAGGTATATTGGTACACCATTGAAGGCCGGGACAAACAAGGAAATCCTACTGGTGGCTGGGATTTGCACGAAATCCGTACTGTACAGGATTTCTATGTGAAATATGGTCTGAACGCCACAGAGGGCGTTTCGGAAGTAGCATCCATTGGTGGTTTCGTGCAAGAATACCAGATTGATGTCAATCCAGATGCACTCAAAGCCTTTAATATCCCCTTGCACCAAGTGATGCAGGCGGTTCAAAAATCCAATAAAGACGTAGGTGCCAAAACCATAGAAATCAATCAGGCGGAGTACCTGGTGCGTGGTTTAGGGTACGTCAAAAAAGTAGAAGACATAGAAAAAGCAGTTGTAGCCGTGCAGGATAATGTCCCGGTAAGAATTAAAGATATTGGTGTCGTATCACTTGGACCGGCTACTCGTAGGGGCTTATTAGACAAAGGCGGGGCTGAAGTGGTTGGTGGGGTGGTTGTAGCTCGTTATGGCGCAAATCCTTTGCAGGTGATAAATAACGTAAAGGATAAAATCAAAGAAATAGCCCCCGGGCTACCTAAGAAAACTCTGGCAGATGGCACGGAAAGTCAATTGACTATTATTCCTTTCTACGACCGCTCAGAATTGATTTATGAAACATTGGGCACTCTGGAAGAAGCCATTTCACTTCAAGTGCTCATTACCATTCTGGTGGTAATTGTGATGGTGTACAATCTTAGGGCTTCTTTTCTCATTTCCAGCATACTGCCGATTTCCGTACTCATGGTATTTATCGCCATGCGCTACTTTGGTGTGGATGCTAATATAGTAGCACTATCAGGTATAGCCATTGCTATCGGCACCATGGTGGATTTAGGGGTTATTCTATCAGAAAATATCATCAAGCATATCGATGAAGCACCACCGGGACAAAAACTGATTGACACAATTTATAACGGCGCTTCCGAAGTAGCTACTGCCATTCTTACTGCAGTTTCCACCACCATCGTCAGCTTTATTCCGGTATTTACCATGCAGGCCGCAGAAGGAAAGCTCTTCGGCCCGTTGGCATTTACCAAAATTTCGCCTTACTAGCTGCATTGATAGTGAGTTTAATAATAATGCCTACGCTGGCACATTGGTTCTTTGGTTTCAAAATCAATAACAAATTCCTCAAAAAGTACGGAAGCTACGGGTTAGTTTTAGTAGGAATCTTAGCTCTATTTATTGGTCAGGTGTGGGGAGCTGTGTTGCTGATTCTTTTTGGGGCAATAGGTATTCTGAAAAATAATTTTGATTCAAAAAAGGAAAACTTTTCCAAGCCTGTCTTATTTCTGTTCAATTATGCAGAATTGATAGTAGTACTTTCTGGAGTGACTTGGCTTTTGGCCAAATATTGGTTGCCACTGGGAGCGTCCAAATCTCTTTTGCTCAACTTTATATTTGTCGCTTTACTGGTAAGTATCATACTCGGTGGATTTACACTTTTGGAATATCACTATAAAAGAATCCTAACCTGGTGCCTAAACAATAAAATTAAGTTTCTCCTGATTCCCACGCTGCTCATCCTTCTAGGAGCCAATATTTGGTTGGGTGTTAATACTATTTTTGGATTTGTCTCCACAGGTTTTGAGAAGGTGGGTTGGAATATAAAAGAAACCAACCTTTGGGCAGGAGCTGCCAACTCCTTTCCGGGAGTAGGAAAAGAGTTTATGCCCTCTCTGAACGAAGGGAGTTTTCTGCTGATGCCTACTGCCATGCCTCATTCGGGTATAGCCTACAACCGTAAAGTGCTGGGGCAACTGGATATGCTTTTGACCAATATTCCTGAAGTAGAGATTGCTGTGGGGAAATTAGGCAGGGTGGAATCTGCCCTTGACCCGGCTCCCATTTCGATGTATGAAAATATTATCAACTACAAACCACAGTACATACTTACTAAAAAGGGCCGCAGACAACGGTTCAAGGTGGATGATGATAACCGATTCATCACAATTGCAGGTGATTCTTTGACCAATCAAGAAGGACTCGCGCAAAGAATTGAAGCTGAAGACCTGATTGCTGATAGTGATGGTGAGTATTTCCGTAATTGGAGAGAGCATGTCAAATCCCCGGATGATATTTGGGATGAAATCATCAAAGTCACCAAGATACCGGGCGTTACCTCGGCACCCAAACTTCAACCAATAGAAACGCGATTGATCATGCTACAAACCGGCATGCGTGCCCCAATGGGTATCAAAGTGTATGGTCCTGACTTGAAAACCATCGAAAATTTTGGACTGAAACTGGAAAACATCCTGAAGGAAGTGCCATCGGTGAAGGCAGAGGCAGTTTTTGCCGATAGAATTGTGGGCAAACCCTATATACACCTGAATATAGACAGAGACGAAATCTCTCGTTATGGCTTGAATATAGAAGATGTTCAACAAACGATAGAAACCGCTATTGGAGGCATGAAAATCACCTCCACGGTGGAAGGTCGTGAACGATTTCCTGTGCGCGTACGCTACCCTAGGGAATTGAGGGACGATCCTGAATCCCTTGGCAAAATCCTGATACCAACGCCTACAGGAGCGCAAATTCCCTTAGCTCAAATCATAGATTTTGAATATGTGCGGGGTCCACAGGCTATCAAGAGTGAGGAAACTTTCCTTGTTGGCTATGTGCTGTTTGATAAACGGGACGGCTTTTCGGAAGTCACTGTAGTCAATGATGCACAGCAAACCTTACAGGACAAGATAGATTCAGGGGAATTACTGGTACCAGCCGGAGTGAGCTATAAGTTTTCAGGTAGTTATGAAAACCAAGTAAGGGCCGAAAAACGCCTTGCCATCATTGTTCCTTTGGTGTTGGGCATCGTATTTCTGATTCTTTACTTTCAATTCAAGTCAGTAGCAACTTCATTGATGGTATTTACTGGTATCGCCATGGCATTTAGTGGGGGCTTTATCATGCTTTGGCTATATGGTCAAAACTGGTTTGCTGACTTCTCCCTCTTCGGCACCAATTTCCGTGATCTGTTCCAAATACATACCATCAATTTGAGTGTGGCCGTTTGGGTTGGGTTTATTGCCCTCTTTGGAATTGCTACGGACGATGGGGTACTGATGGCCACCTATTTGGATCAAAGTTTTGAGCGAAATAAAACAGATAACCTGAAAGGAATCAGGGCTGCCACCGTGGAAGCAGGCCAACGCAGAATAAAACCTGCGGTGATGACCTCTGCCACCACCATCATTGCCTTGCTGCCAATTCTCACCTCTACCGGACGTGGCTCGGACATTATGATTCCTATGGCAATCCCGGCATTTGGTGGGATGATCTTTGCTGCCATCACTTACTTTATCGTTCCTGTGCTTTACTGTTGGAGAGAAGAACGTAAAATTATAAAAGCTCAATCATGAAGAAATATATCTTAATCCTATTCATTTTCTTGGGCTCTCCATGGATAGCCGATGCCCAAACGCTAGATGCATATCTCAAAATAGCAACCCAAAACAATCCGGGATTGCAAGCAAAATACAAAGAGTTTGAGGCAGCTATGCAGAAAATACCGCAGGTGAGTACCCTACCCGACCCAACATTTGCCGTGAGTGCTTTCGGCCAGATGACTGAAACAAGAGTAGGACCTCAAATGGCCCGGTTTACGCTCACCCAAATGTTTCCTTGGTTCGGTACACTCAGGGCTCAAGGTGATGTAGCCACCTTAATGGCAGAGGCCAAATACCAGTCGTTTTTGGACGCCCGCAACACATTGCATTACCAGGTAGCAGCGGCCTACTATCCGCTATATGAACTTAAGCTATGGAAGGCGATTGAACAGGGGAACATTGAAATCCTGGAATCTTATAAAACCATTACCAATTCTAAGTTTAAAAATGGAGCCGGTGCTATGGTAGATGTCTTGCGGGTGGACATTATGCTCAAAGATGCCTCCACCAACCTGAGCATTTTAAAGGTCAAAGAGAAACCACTCCTGACCACCTTTAATACCTTGCTTAACAGAAATGAGAATGAAGCGGTAGCCCTCAGCGATTCCTTGACTATAGAATACTCCTTACCTGCTGACTTCAGAAAAGACTCACTACTGGTCCGAAATCCTATTCTTAATGAACTGGATTTGAAAATCCAAGCAAGTGAGGCCTCAGAGAATGTTGCAGTAAAACAGGGTCTTCCTAGGTTGGGGGTAGGATTTGACTACATCATAGTGGGAAAGCGAACTGATTTGGGCCCCGGCATGACTGCCCCTGTGGACAATGGTCAAGATGCTTTCATGCCAATGGTTTCTGCCAGCATTCCTATTTTCAGGAGAAAGTACAAAGCTGCTGTGAAGGAAGCGCAACTCATGCAGGAAAGCTATGCACTGCAAAAAGAAGATTATACCAATACCCTTATCTCAGGCTATGAAATGGCGTGGTTTGGAATCCAACAACAACAAAAGCTGCTTCAGCTTTACGACCATCAGATACAGGAATCCCAACAAGTACTAAACCTCCTATTTTCCGCCTATGGCAACTCTGGAAGAGAGTTTGAAGAGGTTCTTCGTATGCAACAACAACTACTAAAATATGAAAAGATGAAGGCTACAGCTTTGGCAGAATACCACACCAAAGTAGCTGAGTTAGATTATATAACCGCAAAATCGAAGTAATCATGGAAAAGCATAATCACGAAAACCATCAGCACCATAATGACCGTCAAAAGTCTCACATGAAAGATTCAAATCATAATCACACTGGACATGATCACCACGACCATCATGCCATGATGATCGAAGATTTTAAGAAGCGTTTCTGGATTTCATTGATCATAACAATCCCAATAGTTGTGCTTGCTCCGATGATTCAGGAACTGCTGGGTTATGAACTTCGCTTCAATGGTGACCGCTACGCACAGTTTGTGCTTTCTTCTATCATCTTCTTTTATGGTGGATGGCCATTTCTGAAAGGAATGGTGGATGAAGTGAAAAAGAAAGCTCCGGGCATGATGACTTTGATTGCTCTGGCTATTTCAGTCGCTTACTTCTACAGCTCGGCAGTGGTCTTTGGTCTTGGTGGCAAAATCTTCTTTTGGGAATTGGCAAGCCTGATCGTGATTATGCTTTTAGGCCACTGGATAGAAATGAAGTCGGTTATGGGTGCATCTAATGCACTTCAGGAACTCGCCAAAATGATGCCTTCCACAGCCCGAAGAATCAAAGAGGACGGGGAGCATGAAGATGTGTCTATTGAAGACTTGCAAAGCAATGACATGATTCTGGTACGGCCGGGCGAAAAAGTCCCTGCGGATGGAACCGTAATAGAAGGAGAAAGTCATGTGAACGAATCTATGCTTACCGGAGAATCGAAACCCGTGTCAAAACACAAGGACGATCAGGTGATTGGCGGTTCAGTGAATGACAATGGTACTTTAAAAATCAAGGTTAAGCACATTGGAGAAGACTCCTATCTGACCAAAGTGATCGGCATGGTCAAGGAAGCTCAGAAGACCAAATCCAAAACCCAAAACCTGGCTGATAAAGCAGCCTCATGGTTATTCTACATTGCCCTGGGTGCAGGGATTACTACACTGATTGTTTGGCTAAGTCTGGGAAAAGACTTTGAGTATGCACTCGAACGAATGGTGACGGTGATGATTATTTCATGTCCCCATGCATTAGGGCTGGCCGTGCCTTTGGTGGTAGCCATTTCTACAGCAGTTTCAGCAAAAAATGGGTTACTCATTCGCAACAGAACAGCCTTTGAGAATGCACGGAAAATATCGGCCATCATTTTTGACAAAACAGGTACGCTGACCAAAGGAGAGTTTGGAGTAACCCGTTTCAAGAGCACCTCCGAAAAATACTCAGACAATGAATTATTACAAATCGCAGCTTCTATAGAAAACAGTTCCGAACACCCAATAGCCGGGGGAATCGTCAAGAAAGCTAAAGCAGAAGGATTGGAATTAGACGAACCCAGAAACTTCCAAAACATCACTGGAAAAGGAATAAAGGCAACTTTAAAAGATCAGGAAATCAAAATCGTAAGCCCGGGGATGTTGAAGGAACAGGGTATGGAAATGCCATCTGATGCATTCAAAACAGAAGATGAGACGGTGGTTTTTATATTGATAGACGACAAATTAGCCGGCTTCATCGCTCTTGCAGATGAAATCAGGACTGAATCACTGTCAGCAATTAAAACCTTAAAAGAAAGAGGAATAAAAGTATTGATGGCCACAGGAGACAACCATCAGGTAGCAAAAGCGGTCAGCGAACAACTATCACTGGACGACTACTATGCAGAAGTGCTTCCGGAAGACAAGCAACGCATCATTAAAGAACTTCAGGAAAAAGGAGAGTTTGTAGCGATGACCGGTGATGGCGTAAATGATGCGCCTGCACTTGCACAGGCCAATGTGGGTATTGCCGTAGGATCAGGCACGGATGTAGCAGCCGAAACCGCAGATATCATATTGGTAAATAGTAATCCACAGGACATTGCCAATTTGATTCTATTCGGTACAGCTACCTATAAAAAAATGATGCAAAACCTATGGTGGGCAGCAGGATATAACATCGTGGCAGTTCCTTTGGCTGCTGGCGTATTGGCTGGTGTTGGCATCATTCTTAGCCCTGCAGTTGGTGCTGCTTTAATGAGCCTGAGTACCGTGGTAGTAGCCATCAACGCACAATTACTTAAAAGACAAATGAAGAAATAATATGAAAAAGCTCAATAAAACAACAGCTATAGTAGCGCTAAGTACCCTAGTGATAGGATTGCTGTTTGGATGGCTATTTTTCGGCACGTCTGTTCAAACAAATGACGATGAACACAATCATTCCGTAGGCAACGATTTGGAAACTTTATGGACTTGCTCTATGCATCCACAAATTCGAAAAAACGAACCCGGCAATTGTCCAATTTGCGGAATGGACTTAATTCCATTGGAAACAACAGATTCGGAACTTGACCCAATGGCGATATCCATGTCCCCAACGGCCATGCAGCTGGCTGATATCAAGACTGCCGCTGTGGGAACCATGGAACCGGTAAAACAGGTAAGACTGAACGGAAAAGTGCAGGAAGATGAACGCCTGGTTTTTTCCCAATCTTCCCATATACCGGGGAGAATAGAAAAGTTGACTGTCAATTTCACCGGAGAGTTTGTGCAGAAGGGACAGACCATTGCCTATATCTATTCCCCGGATTTGGTGACGGCACAAGAGGAATTATTTGAAGCTCAAAAAATCAAAGATACACAGCCTCAGTTGTTTAATTCTGCCAAAGAAAAACTCAAAAACTGGAAGCTAACTGCAATCCAGGTAGAGCAGATTTTAGAAAATGGTACTCCTAAAGAGGAGTTTGCTGTTCAGGCTGATGTATCAGGCTATGTAACCGAGAAAATGGTAAACCTTGGCGACTACATTCAGAAAGGAGAGGCAATTTATGAGATCGCTGATCTATCAAAGGTATGGGTACTGTTTGATGTGTATGAATCGGATATGGCCTGGATCAAAAAAGGTGATCAGGTGAATTTTACAGTGGCCTCATTGCCCGGTGAGACATTTGATGGTGCTATAACTTTCCTTGATCCGGTGATGGATCCTAAAACACGGGTGGCCAAAGCTAGAGTAGAATTCTCTAACAAGGGGCTAACCCTAAAACCGGAGATGTTTGCTTCAGGGACAGTAGCGGCGAAGCTCCCCATAAAATCAAATAATGTGGTGGTCCCTAAAACTGCCGTAATGTGGACCGGCAAGCGTTCGGTAGTCTATGTAAAAAACACCACCGGCAATGGAGTGAGCTTTACGATGCGAGAAGTGGTTTTAGGGCCTGCCCTAGGTGAAAGCTTTATCATAGAAAGTGGCCTGAAAGAAGGGGAAGAAATAGCTGTAAATGGCACCTTTAGTATTGATGCTGCTGCACAATTGGCCGGAAAGCCCAGTATGATGAGCCCCGAAGGCGGCCCAGCGATGACTGGACACAACCATGGTGATGGCACAATGCCTGCCTCCAATGAACCTCCGAAAAAAGAGGAGGCCAAAAAGGCTCCCGTTAGTCAAAAGGCTAAAGAGTCCCTTCTGCCCCTGTTTACGGAATATCTGGCTATGAAAAACGCGTTGACCAATGATAATTTAGATCAAGCAAAAGAAGCTGGCTCAAAATTTTTAAAGCTAGCTAACGGCATAAACATGTCCTTGTTTACTGGAGATTCACATAATGTTTGGATGAGCCTGAGCAGTGATTTAAAGAACACGCTGCAACATGTGGAGCACTTTAAAACGCTGGAGGAGATTAGAAAGCCTTTTCAACAGGTTTCCAAAAGTATGATTGAGATAGAAACTTCATTCAATCCTAATGATAAAACACTTTATGTACTGCATTGCCCCATGGCGAATGAGAATAAGGGAGCTGATTGGTTGAGCTTCACCAAAGAGGTCATAAACCCATATTATGGACAGGCGATGCTCACTTGTGGAGAAGTAACCTCCACACTCAATTGAAAGAACTATAGCAACCGGAAATAAAATAAACCTAAAAAATAAAATACAGGCTGGCCCAAGAATTATAAGAAGCTCCAGGAACCCGATGCGTTAACCAGTTTTTTTAGAATCGTAATATCTTCTTCCACTTCCTTGGATGGAGGAAGTAAAGGCAAGTCATTAAAAGGGGATATTTCGGTCGTAGGGCATGGAACATGTTCTTTATCGTGTCCAACTTTAAAAGTTATATGAACATGTTTTCCGTGGTTCAGCCTGTAAAATAAGCATCCAGTTCAGCCAACATCGCGGATTTATCTCTCAGGTCATTGATGATTTTACCCTTTTCAAGTAAGACAATTCGGTCACAGATCTCCGTCACATGATTCAAATCATGGCTGGATATTAAAAAGGTAACTTGAGAATTTCCCTTTTCCTGAAGAATCAATTTTTTCAGGCGAATCTGAGAGCTAGGATCCAAGTTTTCAAAAGGTTCATCCAGAAAGACCACTTCAGGATTCCCCATCATAGCCGCTGCGACTCCCACTTTTTTCAGGTTACCCTTGGATAGATCGCGGATGTATTTTTTTTTGCCAACAATCTCCTCATTGAATAACTCAGTAAATTTGTCCAGGTGCAATTGCAGATCAGCCTCGGACAGACCATAGATTTTGCGTAGAGTCTGAAAATATTCGTCCGCAGTCAGATAGGACAATAGCATATGCTCGTCCAGGTACGCGCCCGTCGTGCGCTTCCACTCTTCAGATTTACTCACATCCTGTGAATCTATTTCCACCTTTCCTTGTGAAGCACGAACGAGGTCAAGCATAATCCTAAACAAAGTCGTTTTTCCAGCGCCATTATTTCCAACTAATCCAAAGCACTCAGATTTTGGTATTGCTAATCGCTCCACATCGAGAACGACAACTTCTTTATATTGCTTTTTGAGATCAGTAACTTGAATCATAACTCTTGACGGAATGAAGATGAAATTTCGTATCGGTTTTTCAATACTCGGTTAATATTAACTGCAGTAAGTTTATTGAAGAATAAAATCCCTACCACCCCTATCGTGCCTAGTGCTGCCAGACCTACATAGGAATTGAAGATGAAGGCAAAAGGCACATATACTGCATAAGGAGCCACCATCATCGGGATAATCATGAGAAACTGTGCTGCACCGACTCCCTCGTAATTAAACATTGCTCCTTTATTGAGATCCATGGGCTTCGGCTTCCAAAGTGCCAAATAAATAATTAGATGGATCATTATACCAGCATTGAACAGGAAGGTAGCTAAGTGAATCAGCAAGAATTTCCACCCAAAATACACATAGGGAATGGATAGCAAAAAGCACAATACAGAGATAGAAATTAGCAAAAGATACTTGCCTCTCACCAAATTTTTCACTCCATCTTTTCGACTAAGAAAAAAGTCAAAATAGCCGGAGTTCCAGCTTAAGAAAAGCTGTCCATATTGGATCATGAATATCCCAGTAATAAAAACCCCCACAAAGATAAAGAGGAAACTAAACCCGCCATCTCCAGTATCATTGTATTGAGGATTGTCATAGAAAATCATCCCATACAATAAGAAAAAGGCACTCAGCATCAAGAAACTCCTGCTCTTCTTGTGACGGATGATCAGCTTCCATTCCAAATTAGCCAACTCTCCTGCCATACCAAATCTGGAAAAGAATCCCACCGATTGATTTACAAATCGGATCTCCTCTTCTTTTGCCAAATCCTCCAGATACGCATTGTTCAGATAATAGGAAAATGCTAAGTAATATCCGACAAGAAACAAAACCAACATGGCTGCCAAAGGGATAAAACTCCCCATGGCAAAAGTAAAAATCGGAGCCACTAGTTCGCCCAAATTAAACCAACCCATATAGGCAGACCCTCCGCCTAAAAGAATAATAATAAAGACAATCACTACTCCTATCAAACTATCCTCAAAACGCTGCTTGAACCAAAGCATAAACCAATGTAAAGTCCAGCTGATAAACACGACCGCTCCTAGCCAAGAAATCGCACCCAAATCACCATATTGACCTGCTATCTCCATAAAGGCAAAAGGAGTAAAAAGCAACAAAGCGATAATGCTCAAGGGGGAAAAAAATGATCTTCCCAACAGCATATGCATGATTTTTTTCTTCGAAATCGGCAGGTGCAAGAGACTTTCCAACTCAATCACAGGGAGCTTTTGCAGAAAATACCTATACATAAATTCCGCAAGAAAGAAGAAGATCAGCCCAGCATTCAGTACTTGGATAGAATCCTGTCCTTCAGCAAGTTGCTCTATAATTCTACTTAGAAATAACCCAGCCATCAATAAATATCCCAAAAGCATAATCGCGAGGAATCCTAGAAAAATAGCCACCATCAGGCTTTTAGCAAATGCCGTGGACCGGAAACTTTTTAGGAATTCCAGACGGATCAGTTCAACTAGCATACAATCTCAAAAGTAAGTAGGGTCTAATTTCAACTCAAAATATAGGGAAAGCTACAGGATTTTTCGCTTAAGAATCCATAAATATGGATTGAATCTACACGAAATTATATGAACCTTTTAGATTTAGCATATATTTATAGTATATACTCACAGGACAATGAAAACACTCTCTTTAAAACTAGACAAAGATATCTTTGAGGAAACAGAAGAGATTCTTAAGGACAAAAAAGTAGCTCGAAACCGCTACATCAATCAAGCGCTTGAATTTTACAACAAGTTTCAAAAGCGGAAGAAATTAAGTGCTTCATTTGCCGAAGCATCAAACTTGGCCAAAGAAAGCTCATCAGAAATTCTCGCTGTATTTGATGCTTTAATCGAAGAAGATGAAGCAGTTTGAGCTCTGACTAGCAAATCTAAATCCCTCAAAAGGAACTGAGCCCGGCAAGATTCGGCCAGTTGTGATTATACAAACTAACCTTCTCAATCAAGTTGACCATCCTTCGACGCTTGTTTGCCCACTCACTACTCAGCTTACACCAAAGAAAAATATTCTTCGAGTGGGCATCACTCAAGGAAATTATGGACTAGAAAAAGACTCTGAGATTCTTATCTATCAAATCAGAGCTTTGGACAATCGAAGGTTTTTGGAAAAACTTGGCGAGTTAGGCCAAAAGGAAATTGCTGAGCTTAGAAGTAAAGTGAAGGCGATTTTGGATCTGTAATTACAAGATTGAAAAATTGGAAGATTGGAAGATTTAAAAATTATGTTTCCTATTCTTTCTATGTGGTAAAAACCTATATGCAGTTACACGATGCTTTTCAAATTCTCCACAAATTCTCCAACATTTTTATACACCTGATGCTTATAGCTTATAGCAAAAGGATCTTTACTGACTTCAATCGCTTCTGCTAATTGGTTGATCCCAGCTTTTTCAAGAGCCTTTTCTATCCACACAGTAAGTTCCCGTGGGCCTGAAATATCAAAATTCATACTTTCAATTTTAGATTCAATCCTGCCCTTTTCCATGCTAAAGCTAAAATTCTCACCTGGCAACAACTGATTGATCTCTCCAGAAATCACCAAATCCTCAGGTAACCCTGAGACCAGTGGTGTGCCACAGTTCATCAACCAAAACCGATCGGCTGTTTCCAAAGCAATCTCCAAATCATGCGTAACCACTAGAATTGACTTTCCCTGACTTTTTGAGATCTCCTGGAGTAGGTGCATGATTTCATATCTATTCACCAGATCCAAATGAGCAGTCGGTTCATCCAACACCATCACCTTTCCATCTTGAGCAAGCGCTCTCGCGATCAATGCTTTTTGCCTCTGCCCATCGGAGATTTCTCCCAATCGCTCATCCCTGAGATACCAGATTTTAGTGGCATCTAACGCATTGTGAACTGCGTACAAGTCCACTTCCTGCAGCTTTCCTGTCCAGCTCGTATGCGGGATTCTCCCCATTGCCACCAACTGTCCAACAGTCATATTCCCAGGTAAAAAAGGCTCCGTAAGCACCACTGAAAGCTCCTTAGAAAGTGCTTCCCTGGAAAAATTAGCAATAGGCTTATTATAGAGCAAAATATCTCCTCCGAACGGTTTTAATTGACCCAAAATAGCCTTTACTAATGTTGATTTACCAACACCATTCGGCCCGAGCAAGCAGCACATTTCACCTTGAAAAAGCTCAAAGTTCAATCCGCTTAGAATCTCCTTATGAACTTTGCCTTTGGCGTAGCCAAGACTGAGATTTTCACCTATGATTGATGCGTTCTTCATAACCTAAAATTCTTTGCTGAAGTTTTTGCGAAGCACTAAACTAATCACTATAGGTGCTCCCACCAGAGAAGTTACCGCATTGATCGGTAAAGTCTGAGCGGATCCCGGAAGCTGGCCAACAGCATCACAAAGGAGCAGTAAACTCGCACCCAACAGCGATGAAGCGGGGAAAAGAATCCGATGATCAGAAGTTTTCCAAACCATCCTGGCCAAGTGCGGAACAGCAATCCCAATAAATGCAATTGGCCCACAAAAGGCCGTAACACTCCCAGCCAATAATCCCGTACTGATAATCATCAACCATCGCAAACGATCTGGATTGATCCCCATACTTTTCGCATAGCTTTCTCCTAGAAGCATTCCATTGTAAGACTTCACCGAAACGATTACGGGAATCAGTCCAATTAAAATAACGAGACCTAAAACCCATACCTGATCCCATACCAAACCTCCCAAACTTCCCATAGACCAAATGGTAAATAACTTCAACGCTTCTGCACCAGAAAAATAAGACAGAACAGAAATGATCGCTGAAACAGCCGATCCAAACATCAAACCCACGATCAATAGCGTCATACTATCTCGCACTTTCCAAGCTACTAAACTCACAGTGGCCAACACCAACCCAGCTCCAATTATCCCGGCAATCGCAATCGCCCAGGGACTGATGGTTCCGCCAAAAGCAGAAAACCCAAAGGCTGAGCTAGCCAGCATTAAAATGGCAACACCTAGCCCTGCCCCAGAACTAATCCCCAGCACAAAAGGGCCAGCAAGCGGATTTCTGAAAAAAGTCTGCATCTGAAGTCCGCTGATGCTGAGACCAATACCCGCTAAGATTGCGACCAAAGCCTTCGGGAATCTATAATTCAAAATAATCTGCTCACGGGATTCTTTCACCCATTCACCGGTAAAAACACCCTTCAGGATTTCACTGGTAGCTATAGATACAGAGCCCAAGCTGACGTTAAGAAGAAAGCTCAAAACCAACAGAATAATAGCCGCGGAAAGTAGGATAATCTGATTATTTTTTTTCATCGAGTTGTTGATAAAAATACAACTCATAACCTGGAAGTAAGTCAGGATGAAGAATTTTGATCAGATCTTTTAGAATCAAATCCGGTCGCATGTAGCCCAACTCAAAATATTCCAGTCCTCCTTCTCTACCACGCTTCTGTGTGTAAGAAAATACATTTCCTGATTTGAAAGCCTTAAAAGCCTTGTATCTAGGTTCGGAATTTCCCATGGATTGTAAATCAGAAAAATCAGCCGAACCTATCCAAAAATCAGCTTCCAGTGCATTTTCAAGCACAAATTCATAATTCAATTGCACACTTCCGGTTCCTTTTTGATCTGAGAAAATATAGCTTGCGCCAGCATTTTGGAGGATTTTTGCGCCCCAGCTCTCACTTCCCGGAGCATACCAAATATCCTGATAAAGCACACCGCTCAGCACCGTAGGACGAAGAGAGTCTATACTAGCGCCGACCAATTTCCCAGCCGCCAAATAATCATCTTCAACCCTATCGAACACAGCTTTAGCCTCCTCATATTTCCCCAAAAGCAATCCCGTAAACTTGATCCACTCAGCTCTGCCGAGCGGATGCTGCTCCAAATATTCCCCATTAATTACTGCAGGAATCCCAGCTTGCTCCAGCAAATCCAAATATTTCAGATCATCACCTAAAGTAGAAATCATAATCCAATCAGGAGACAAATCAATGACCATTTCAGTATTTGCCGAAGGCCCAGCGCCCAGGTCCTCCACTTTTCCAGCATCAATTACCTCCCATGTTTTTTTAGAAGAAATCAAATTCAGATTGGGAAAACCGACCAATTTGTCCGTCGCATTCAGCATGTCCAGATGCGGAATCTGTGTGGTCGAAGTCAGGATAACTTTCCTCACAGGAAGCTGGATAATTGCATCAAAACTTCCCGCTGGTTTTTCGGCATTTTCCTCTAATATCAAATAGCTAAAAATCTTATCTGCACCTGACCAAGCCTGAGTAACTTCCACCTCCCAAAAATTATTTCCCCGGGAAATAGTAAATCCGGAAGCATAGCTCAGGACTA
This sequence comes from Algoriphagus persicinus, assembly GCF_035156415.1. Lineage (NCBI taxonomy): Bacteria > Pseudomonadati > Bacteroidota > Cytophagia > Cytophagales > Cyclobacteriaceae > Algoriphagus > Algoriphagus persicinus. The sequence continues at coordinate 92,466 of NZ_JAYEEY010000013.1, read as the reverse complement.
CTCTTTCCAATTCTTTTGCTTCCCCTGCATTCCTATCCTTACACGCTGAAAAAGAATAGGTTACAATCAAAAAAACTACAGTAATAAAGAGCCTAAATCGTTGATTTTTCACAGGTATTCTTGGAGATATTGAAATCCAAAATAAGCTCGGGATTTCGCCACTTCCAAAATTTGTCAGCAAACAGATTTTTTTTCTAAGCTTTCCCGATCTACTTTTGCAGCTGAAATAGGTTCCCAATCTCGCATCTGAGCTCTTGGGATTAAAAGGGAATTTGGTGTAAAACCAAAGCTGTCCCCGCAACTGTAAGCCGAGCGGATTTTTCCGCAAATAATTTGTCAACCAAGCCATTGTTCCTCAAAGAATTCGGAATGAGAAGGCGGCAAATTAAGGTGAGCCAGGAGACCTGCCCATTTCTGTTGATTCTGTGCTTTCGGAGGAAAAGCAATGAAGAACGTACCTGAGTCGATTTATCGACTTCGATCCCTTCTTCCCATTTCTCTTTAAGCCCGAATCGAATTTAAAACTAATTCGATCAGGGATGTTTTTGCTTGTATGGGTATTTTCTTTTGTGGCTAATAGCCCAATTCAGGACACAGTCAAATTGGCTGAAGTGGAAGTCTATGCGCCGGCTTTGGATCAATTTGCCCAAGGGCAAAAAGTAATCAACTTGGCCAAAAAGGATTTGCAAGCTTACCAAGGCCGTTCTCTTGGCGACATCCTACAGGAGCAATCGCCCGTTTTCGTGAGGCAATACGGAGCCGGAATGATCGCTTCACCTTCCTTTCGTGGTACTTCGTCCGGGCATACGGCAGTTTTTTGGAATGGCCTTCCGATCAACAGCCCTTCACTCGGGCAAAGTGATTTGTCGATTTTACCAATTTCTGCCATCGATCAGGTGAGTTTGCAGTTTGGAAATGCGGGAGCACTATTTGGAAATGAAGCCATAGGCGGATCTGTGCATTTGGGCACTTATTCTGAATTTGGAAAAGGTCTTCAAGCTAGAATTTCACAACAAATCGGCAGCTTTGGTCTATTCAACACCAGTGGATTTGCAGGATTCTCTTCGAAAAATTTCAGCAGCAAAACCAAAGTCTACCGTGAGTTTTCGAAGAATAATTTCCGCTATAACGATCTCGGACGAATAGGAACGCCAGAAGTAAAAGAAGATCATGCACAGTTTGAGCAGATCGGAGTTGTTCAGGATTTGGCATGGAACCTAAATGCCGATAATCAAGTGAAAGCCGCTTTTTGGTGGAATAAAACCAATCGGGAAGTCCAGCCAGTAATGGGTTCGCACACAAACGATTTGCAGGAAGATCAGGCATACAGAGCTGTGGTGGACTTTTTTCATTTTGAGGAAAAGTCAGTTTGGAATCTGAAAACTGGTTTTGTGAAAAACGAGCAACTTTTCAATGACAGTGAAAACAACAGTACGCAATACTTCTTGGCGGGAGATTGGGATCAAGATATTTCTGGCAAATGGACTTCTAAACTAGGTGCTAGATACACGCTAACGCAAGGAGATCTAAGCACTTACAAAGCTGATGATGAACGAATCGAATTGTATCATAGCACGAAATTTTCAGCCACAGAGAATCTATTTTTTGCATTAAACCTTCGCCAATTAGTTTATTCAGGCACCTTCGCTCCCTTCACTCCAAATCTGGGAATGGATTGGAGCTTTTGGAACACAAACTCTCAATCCTTACAGCTAAAAACTTCCCTAGGAAAAGGCTTTAAGGTTCCCACGCTTAATGATCGATTTTGGAATCCCGGAGGCAATCCCAATCTACTGCCAGAGGAAAGTTGGAGCGGAGAAATCGGCTTGACTTGGAACGGCAAAGGAAAACTCAATTGGACTCAGGGCTTGACCTATTACAAAATGTCGGTGAACAATTGGATCATTTGGCTACCAAAAGGAAGCTACTGGACTCCCGAAAACATCAAGAAAGTCAGCAACCAAGGCTTAGAATATCAAGGACGATTGTCTGGTGATCTTGGATCATGGAACTGGGAGTTGACCACTTCATATACATTCTCCAAGGCTATAACTACCAATGGAGCGGACGAGAATGACCAGTCCATTGGTAAGCAGCTACCCTACACACCGCAGCACCAAGCCAATGGAAAATTCCAAGTAAAAAAATCAGGATTTACTTCCTACATAGGGACGTATTTAGTGGGGGAAAGATCCGTCACGTCTGATAATCCCCGTATGATGCCATCATTTCAACTCTTCAATTTCGGACTAGGCTATGAGAGACTTAAGCTTGGCAAGCTTCACTTTCCCGTAAGTTTTCAACTCAACAATGTACTCAATACAGACTATCAAGTGCTCTACCTGAGAGCTATGCCAGGAAGATCTTATCAATTCAATTTATCCATACTATTATGAAAACGAGCATGTCGCAGGCGACACACGGAGGGATAATTATCCGTAATGCGAGATTCCTCACGATAGCTATCGGGTTCACCAAAAAAAAACTTAAACATGAAATTAAACCAACTACTCTGGGCTTCTGCTCTGATCACAGTATCCTTTGCCTGTTCCGACAGCGGTGAGGAAAAACCTTTAGGAAAGTACAACAATGGTATTTTGGTCATGAACGAAGGTAACTTCGGAACTAATGACGGGGAAGTATATCATCTGAATCCAACTACGGAAGAACTTCTTCCCAACATTTTCGAAGCAGAGAATTCTCGCCCTTTCGCAGGTTTGCTGGAAGACATGGTACTGGAGGCAGACAGACTTTATCTGGTCGCCAACACCGGGAAAGTAGAAATTGTGAATCCATCGAATTTCAAAAGCTTAGGGGCTGTGGCTGCAGAATTGGATCAGCCACGATCTCTGGCAGTGAACGGAAGTAAGCTTTTCATCAGTGACTATGGCCCTTATAATGCTAGCTATGCTACACCGGATTCCTATATAGCCCTGGTGAATGGTCTTGATGGCGGCGTAGTTTCTAAGAAAATTGAGGTATCTAACAAGCCAGAGGATCTTTTCTCCTACGGAAACTACATCATCGTCGCCGGCTCTGAAGAAAACAAAATCGAAGTCATAGACGTGACTCAAGAAGCTGTAATCGCTACAATGGATTTAGATGCTTCTCCCCGTCAATTCTATGCTGAAGACGGGATTCTTTGGGTGTATGCAGTGGGGGCAGATGAGGTGATTTTCTATACCTTAAATCTTGGCAGCCTGACATTGGGAAGCATGTACACAGTACCGGTGGCGAATGCTACCAGCAGAATTGCATTCGATGGAGATGACAAAATGTATCTGTTGACCAGCTCAGGATGGCCTGATTACAAGGATGCAGTAGTCAGTGTCAGCATCGAAGGAAATGCTGCTACCGTCACAGAATTGATGACGGGCTCAGGATTCTATGGAATAGGCTATGACGGCAACTTAGATCAAATTTATGTATCCAATTCCAATGGTTTTCAAGGAAATGGTACGGTAACTATACTTTCTGAGACGGGTTCGGTAATCAGGAGCTTTGAAGCAGGAAGAGGACCATCTGGATTCTTGGTTTATTGAAATGTTAAAATTGGAAGATCGAAAGATTAGTCCCCATTAAATCAAGCTACTAGTTTCCCAAATTTATCCATTTAAAAGCCATTGTAAATTGATTTTTTCAGTGGCTTTTTTGATGACATCGAAAATATTCTCATGATATAATAGACTTTTATGGATCTAAATCCATAAAAAGACGGCTTTTTGTGGATTGTATTCCATAAATATCGTATTTTTATTCATGAAATTTAATCGATTGCACTTTCAGAACCTTTCTGAAAATCTAGACCGGAAAAAGGTGATCCTCTTAATTGGCCCTAGGCAAGTAGGTAAAACTACTCTTGTAAATGATTTACTGGCTGGAAAAGATTACCTCTTTTTGGATGGAGACGACCCTACCATCAGGCGCCTTTTAGATACGCCAAATACGATGCAGATCAAGTCAATTCTCGGCAATAATAAATATGTATTCTTAGATGAGGCACAGCGAATCGAGAACATAGGGCCCACTGCAAAAATAATTCACGATCAAATCCAGGATGTAAGACTTATCCTGAGCGGCTCATCTTCTTTTGAATTATCAGGCTTAACTCAGGAACCTCTTACAGGAAGAAAGACTACATTTCATCTCTATCCTATCAGCTGGAAAGAATTCGAGCAGAATGTAGGATTTATTGCCGCGGAACAGGATTTACCCAATCGGCTAGTCTATGGGTTCTATCCGGAAATTATTACAAATGTAAGTGACCAAGAAACGTTACTATACGAACTCACAGAAAGCTATCTCTATAAAGATGTGCTGGCCTTGGGCATCATCAAAAAACAAGATATAATCTTTCGACTCCTGCAACTTTTGGCTTTTCAGATGGGAAGTGAAGTTTCCTACAATGAACTATCGAGATCTCTTCAAGTTGATGTCAAAACTGTCATTAGCTATATTGATTTGCTAGAACAAGCCTATGTCATTTATCGAATGGGAACCTTCAGCAGAAATCTACGCAAAGAGATCAAGATGAATAAGAAAATATATTTTTATGACAATGGTGTACGTAATGCGTTGATCAAAAATCTGCAACCACTTGCATTAAGAAACGATATTGGGGCTTTGTGGGAAAATTTCCTGATGGCCGAAAGGTTAAAATATTTAGAATATGAAGGAGTAAAAGTCAATAGCTATTTCTGGCGAACCAAAAACCAACAAGAACTTGATTACCTCGAAGAAAAAGACGGTAAATTAAATGCGTATGAATTCAAATGGAATCCTGATTCAAAATTCTCAATCCCATCATCATTCAGAGATACCTATAAGGCAGAATACAGTTTAATTCATAGAGAAAATTTCAGGAGTTTTATAGGGTAAATTACTCTCTCACTATGCCTTTGACATCATGGTAGTTTCGAAATGCAAGTTCGGCGAGTGCCAGCATTTTATTTTGATCCAAAATCACACGATCCAAACTCAAATATTCTCCTGTATTCCGATCAAAACTCAGATAATAGCGGCTGGAATTGGGATGAGCTCCTCCAGAAAAATTGTATTCAGTGAAAAAAATACAGATCGTTTCTTCTGATTCGTAGCTCACTTCAGCTTCAACCTCCACCACCCAAGCACCGGGAGCTTCTGGGGAATCCTCCTTAAATTCTTTATACGAGTTCAGAAAAATATCTGCTCGCTGGGTCAAATCACTACCAACCGAATCTGATTGGAAATAAGCCATAAGCTGATTCTAAATGTGATCGTTGATACTGTCAGCAGTAGCGCTTCCACTAGTAAAAGGATAGGAAATTGACAATTTACTGCACTCTTCATCTACCAAAGCTCTTTTTCAAACTTCTTCGTCGAAAACTCTAGTGGATTTTCACTTGTAGTTTTTGATTCCGCACATGCAATTGTCAATGCAAAAATCCAGATCAAATGCTTTCTCATTGAGATATATTAATCTTTCTAAAGAATGAGTCTGTCAATTCTCTGGCCAAAGTCAGGGGACTAATTTCTCCCAATTTTACTTTCTCCCTCGATTGACCTAGGCTTTCTGCTATCTTTTTATTTTGATAAAATGCTTTCCCAAGAAGGTGTTCTATACTTTCATCTAGCCAGTTGAGTCGTTGATCAGCTCTATTTTTCTCCCAAAATCCATTCAAGACTAATCTTTCTTGAAAATCTTTTATCATTTCCAGCACTTGGTTCAGTCCTTCTTTGGTGTGGGAAGACCCTATGAGAACTTTTGGCGTCCAACCATTTTCCCCCAAAGGAAATAGATGCAATGCATTGGAATAAGTTACTTTTGCTTTGTTGGCTTCTGATACATTCGCTCCATCTGCCTTGTGTATCACTAGGCCATCGGCCATTTCCATTATCCCTTTTTTGATCCCCTGCAGCTCATCACCAGCTCCTGCCAGCATCAGCAAAAGAAAGAAATCCACCATACCCTTCACTGCTGTTTCTGATTGCCCCACTCCCACCGTCTCCACCAAAATCACCTCAAATCCCGCTGATTCGCAAAGCAACATCGCTTCTCTAGTCTTGGAACTAACCCCTCCAAGGGCACCTCCCGTCGGGCTGGGACGAATAAAAGCCCGCTTATCTCCGGCCAGCTTTTCCATGCGGGTTTTGTCGCCAAGAATACTTCCCCTACTTTTTTGGCTCGAAGGATCCACTGCCAATACAGCCACGGACTTCCCTTGCTCCAGGAGTAGCTGACCGAAAGCTTCAATAAAAGTGCTTTTCCCAACTCCAGGCACTCCGGTAATTCCAATTCTGATAGACTTGCCGGTAAATGGCAAAACCTCTTGCACCAAATCCGAAGCTAATGCCAAATCACTTTCCAGTGCGCTTTCTGCAAGTGTGATTGCCTGGCTGAGCTTAGTTCTGTCACCGGCTAGCACTCCTTCTTTGTATTCGTTAAGAGTGAAGCGCTTTTTCATTTAGGATACCCATTGGTAAAACTTACATCTCCCATCGGACTTTTTTGGTAAGTAGCTATCACATAAGACTGCATATCTTCCATGAAGTAGGGATCAGTCGGAGACAAGTTGATTTGCTGATCTATATCACTGGAGAAAAAGAACACCACTGTCCTACCGTATTTTGTATGGGGCATGGCATCTCCATATCCTTGCATCCATTCCTTAGAACTATCTAAAGCCTGTATGGCATACACTCGCACCACTGGGCCAGTATTGTTTTCATTTCTATAGCTTGACAACTCCTTAAATTTTCCTTCAAATCGCTCTATTCCTGGCTGAGAAAGTGACTCCATGAAAATATAAACAACAAGTCCTGCCACAATAAGGGCGATAATCCAGAAAATGATTTTAGAGCTTTTCAAAAATTAGTGCGGTTATAAAGATTAGGCCTTAATTTAGTCGAAAATTCCGAGAATGACTTTCGAGTACCTCAAAGCACTTCACATCATTTTTGTAGTCACCTGGTTTGCAGGGCTATTTTATATCGTTCGATTATTCATCTATCAGACTGAAGCAATGGAGCGTCCTGAGGCGGAGCGTAACATCCTCAAACCCCAATTGGATATGATGGCTTCACGTCTCTGGTATATCATCACCTGGCCTTCTGCAGTTCTTACCTTGATCTTTGGCACCTGGGTATTAAGTCAGCGCATGGGGTATCTGGAAATGGGCTTTATGCATGCCAAACTAGGATTTGTAATCTTACTATATGGCTATCATCTCTGGTGTCACAAACTCTTCAAAGAACTTCAAGCTGGCCGAACCCGATGGACTTCCACACAGTTGAGGATATGGAATGAAGCTTCCACGCTGTTACTTTTCGCTATCGTCTTTCTGATTGTACTAAAAAGCACGATGAGTATGGTATGGGGCTTGGCTGGGCTGATTACACTTGGGATCACACTCATGCTTGCTATCAGACTTTACAAAAAATTTAGAAATAAATCCAAATTACCATGAAAACGACGTTTTCGGTCCTTTCTCTAGTTCTGATCTTATTCTTATTTTCACAGTGCAAACCTGCTGGAGAAAAAAACACTCCTCTCCCAAAACTTGGAAATTGGCATATAGATGAAAAAACAGTTGATGGAAAGCTAGTACAGGATACCGTTTACCATAAAATCGCGGATTTTTCATTCACCAACCAAGATGGAGAAACTGTGAACAATGCATCGGTGGACGGAAAAGTATATGTGGCTGATTTCTTTTTCACAACCTGCCCCACCATCTGCCCAATTATGAAGAAAGAAATGCTTCGTGTTTATGAAAAATTCGGTGATAACCCGAACTTCAAAATCCTGAGTCATACCATTGATCCAACTCATGACACCGTAGAGGTATTGAAAGAATATGCTCAAAAATTGGGGGTAGAGAATGCTAAAACCTGGAGTTTTCTCACTGGAAATGCAGAAAAAATTTACGAGCTAGGTCAAACAAGCTACATCACTACTGCCCAGGCTGATCAGGATGAGCCTGGGGGATTTTTGCACTCAGGAGCTTTTCTACTAATCGATCAAAATGGACATATCAGAGGGGTTTATGACGGAACCAAATCAGATCAGGTAGGTCAACTGATGGTAGATATTCCAAAGATTTTGGGAGAATGAAAAAGTATCTGGTCATCCTGCTCCTTGCTGCAGCATGTAGCCCAAAAAGTTCTAGTGAGGAAAACACGCTTTCGCAAATAGAAGACCCTGAGGTGATGAAATATGCCGTCGAAGGCAAAACCATCTATGAAAATCATTGTGGCAATTGCCATCAAAATGACGGTTTTGGATTAGGAAAGTTGATTCCTCCATTGCGGGATGCAGATTATTTCAAGGAGAGTATACACCACGCAATATGGATTATGAAGCACGGCCAAGAGGGAGAAATAGTAGTAAATGGACAAGTATATAATCAACCCATGCCAGCTAGCCCAAAACTCACTCCTTTGGAAATTTCCCAGATAAGCACGTATCTCTACAATATCTGGGGAATGAGGGAGGGAAAAATCACTTCAAAGCAGGTGGAAAAATATCTTCAGGAAAAACCAAATTTCTGACTATTTCAGAAGCGCTTCGGCTTTTGCCAACGCTTCCTTCATTTCTACATTTACCGCAGACACCAGCACCATCTGGTGTTCTAGATATTGTTTGAGTTCCTCATCAGATTTCTTTCCATCCAGCGGATCGTATTGATGCATCCATTCAAACATCGCCTCATGAGCACGATTAAGATCGTATCCGAGAGCCTCATATGCTTCTACTTTTGTTGAATCCATTGGATTTTGGCTTTTTAGTTCCTCCGCCTTTTCAAGAGCTTGGCGTTCTAGTGATTTCAGCTTTCCCATTTTTGGCATTACCTCATCATGAACTGCAATTACCTCCTCACGGAGTTTTTCATTTTCACTCGGACTCTTTGGGCCACAGGCATTTACCAATAAAAATGAGGTCAAAATTAAAAATAGAATTGTTCGCTTCATAATTACTTCATTAATATGCCTCAAAGTTACTATTTAATCTAGATATAGTAGTATAAAGTAAGATCCCATTAGAATGTGATTTATTCGGCTAGAGCTGTTAATTTTAGCTGCTCTTAAATCCCAACATCATGAAACCATTTTGCTTTGCCGATGGGCAAATTATCTCTTCTGAAAAAGCTACGATTCATCCTATGGACTTAGGTTTAATCCGAGGATATGGGATTTTTGATTTTTTCCGAACGGTCAATTTTAAGCCACTTTTTCTTGACAGTTACCTTGATAGATTTTTTGCGTCAGCAGAAAAAACCTTTTTGCCACTGGACTATTCCCGGGCAGAATTGAAAGCGGTAATTCATGAACTGATCGAGAAAAACCATCTCAAAGAAGGGGGAATTCGGATGATATTGAGTGGTGGTGTGTCCCCAAATCACTTTTCCCCTGCAAAAGGTAAGTTATTCCTCTTTGCCGAATCGTTGATTTTCCCCGCTCAAGAGAAGTATGACAAAGGCATCAAATTGCTCTCTCTTGAATATGTGCGTCCAATAGCAGAAATCAAAACCACGAATTATGCCTTGCCAGTCTGGGATAGCATGCGCTGGAAAGATGCAAGAGCTGAAGATGTTCTTTATCATTGGAACGGTACCGTAAGTGAGAGCTCCAGAAGCAATTTTTTCATCGTAAAGAATGAAATTATCAGCACTCCTGATGCACATGTCCTGATGGGAATTACCCGTAAACATGTGATAGAATTGGCCGGAGACGTACAAATCAGGCCTGTCAGTATGCAAGAGGCTTTGAATGCTGATGAGGCATTCATTACAAGTACCACCAAGGTGCTACTTCCCGTAACTCAAATTGATGAACGTGAAATAGGCTCAGGAAAACCAGGGCCAATAGCACTTGGCCTTTTAGAGAAATTCCGTGAATTGGAAAAAGAGCTTTGCTGTTAGGGTGAAACTTCTTAGACTAAAAAACACGCAAGAATTGACAGCCTACAAATCTTTTTGAAAGTTAAACACCTTGTTTTGAATATGATTTTTGAGAATTTTTAGTAGTCAAAGACGGAAGGTAGGCTTGAACCATTTAATTTTTTTTTAGTGGAGAAGAGTTAAATCATAAGTTGTGATCTCAGCGAAAAACTCTGCGATCTCAGCGGTTAAAACAACCTCCAGCAAAAGTCCCTTAATTCACCAAGGTCCCGTTTGTCAAAATATACATGAGTTTCTCAGGATCCTTGCTATTCAGTGTGAGCGTTCCGCGTACCCGCACTCTATTGGATGTGTATTTGATTGGCGATGCCAAATCTACTTCCATCACTGTCTCTGGGCCACCAGAACCGCAAAAGAAGCATTCTGCCAAAGGCAAGCTGGAAAGGATGATATGCTCAGGCTTGAACATGCCTTCAAATGGGATAATGTAGCCATCTGCCTCCACTACTTTACCTACCATTTTGGTGATATTCTCAGAGAAGACAGGAACATAGAGTTCACCATATTGATCTTCGGAGATTTTATAGGTGACTTCAGAAAGATTTTTCCAGACATTTGTACTTTGTGCCAAAAGGGACGCTTGTCCCAAAATCATCCCCAAAACTACCAAAAGGGCTATTTTCATCTTTATCATCTATTCAGTTTTTTAATCAGTCGCTAGTTAGACTTTTGTTAATTGCTTTGCAATACTTGTTTGATATGCCGCAAGAGCCGGAATAATAGAAGCCAAAACTCCCACCACTAACGCATAAACTACTATCCAAAGTTCTTGCTGGAGGAAAATCCATGGCTGAAGGGTCCCGACTACTCCTTGCTCATTCTGCGAAATAATCACTGCAAGAAAGGTATGACCCAGCAATATCCCGAGAATTGCCCCAAGAAATGTCAGCATAATTCCTTCTAAAAAAATCAAAAGTAACAGCTGCCTTCTAGAAGCTCCAAGTACACGCAGAATTGCCAGATCGTATTTTCTTTCCTTGAGAGAATTGTACAGCGCAATAAATATCCCAAGTCCCGAAATCCCTATGATCACCACGGCTAGCCCCTTCAAGAGGGTAATTCCCACCCCAAGTAATTCGAAAAGTCGGGACATCTCAAATGAAGGCGAAGCTGCCTGCATAGAAGTACCGGAATTGATTAACCGAGGAAGCTGGATCGCTGCCATTGGATTTCTATATTGGATCAAAACCGTGGTCAATTCTCTGGATTCAGTGGTAATTGGGAAGCCCTTCGTAGCTACTGAATCTGAAAAAGCTACCTCCTGATGTGCTACGTGATTTGTGGTAGAATCCGGTGTCATAGTGGCTCCTTCATCGTGCGTGTACCAGATAGACTCCACACTAGTCAAAATCAAACGGTCAAGGACATTGCCTTTTCGCTCCAATACTCCAACTACTTTGAAGTTATTGGCATCATGCTCATGACTCCCTACGCTGATGCCATGACTCCCTATGAACTCATCTCCAACTTTATAATTAGACTTCTCTGCAACTTCTGCTCCTAAAACTACTTCAAATGGCTTTACCCAAAGTACACCGCTTTGGAGTTTAGCTTGGTAAAGTGCTGGATAATCATGGTTGGTCCCTACAATTCTGAATCCTTGGTGATTATCTCCCAAAGCCATAGGAATACTATTTTTTACCAGTCGATTTCTAGAAAGTTTCTGTGCTTCATCCATCGGGATATTTCCTGTAGGAAAATCAATATGATAAACACCTGCGAGAATCAACTGCAGCGGACTTCCCTTTGCCCCCACTACCAAGTCAATCCCAGCTGCATCCTGGGTCATCTTCTTCTCCAACTGATCCTGAATAAGTAGCAGCACCGTGATAATAGCCAATCCAAGAGCAAGCAAAAACACATTCAAGCCAGTGGAAAGCGGTCTGAATGTTAAATATTTCCAACTGAGTTTAAATAAATTCACGCCGTTTTTACTTCTACAAAGTTGGGAATATGGGCTTTGACGCGTTGATCGTGAGTGACTATGATCAATGCCGCGCCGATCTTGGTGGCTTGATTCTTAAGTAGGTTGATGACTTTTTCAGTATTATCATCATCTAAGCTTGAAGTTGGCTCATCTGCGAGAATTAACTTCGGTCTATTTGCCAATGCCCGTGCAATGGACACGCGCTGTGCTTCTCCTTCACTCAAGGTCAGCACGGAAGATTTAGCTTTGCTTCCCAAGCCCAATTCACCCAACAATTGTTCAATATTTTGTCCCTTCTCCTTGCCGAAAAAATGAGCCATTTGCAGATTCTCTTTGACATTCAGCGCTGCGAGAAGATGTGGTTTTTGAAAGACAATTCCGATCTCTTTGCCTCGAAACAAATCCAACTCCTCTTCTTTCATGGTGCCTAAGCCCCGCCCCGCCAACTTCACTTCACCTGCCTCTGGCCTTAACATGCCTGCTAGTAAATTCAACAAAGTAGTCTTGCCTGAACCTGAATTCCCGAGTACAAGCATACATTCTCCAGGGGGCAAAGAGATGTCGGGGAAATTTATTGGATTTTGGCCCGGATGCCTGTATTTTAAATTTCTTGATTCAAAAAGCATGATTAACTAACCGGGATTTCTACTCTAAATGTTGTGCCTTTTTTCGTATTACTTTCAAAGCTAACTTCTCCTTTCAAAACATCGACACATTTTTTCACGATAGAAAGACCCAGGCCTGACCCTTCCACAATCCCGACATTTTTTGCTCTGAAAAAGCGCTCAAAAAGCTGGTCTTGCTCAGCTTGAGGAATACCAATTCCTTCATCACGGATGGTACCTATCAATTTATTATCTGAATATTCAATCTTAAAAATCACTTCTTGACCATCCTTAGAATATTTCACTCCATTTGACAAAAGATTCTCGAAAATCTGATACAAAAGTTCACTATCTGAGGTAATCACTTTTGGGAGATTGATTAATTCAGGCTTGATTTTAACGTCATTTTCCTTTCCTGCATTGACTGTGTCAAGTACTTCTTTGACGAAAGCTCCTAAAAACATCTTTTTAGGTTTGAAGTCCATCTTATCCGCATCAGCCTTGCCAAAAAACAGGACACTGGTCAGCAAATTGTTCAATGCTCTTACCGAATTCTCAATTTTGAACGCATGCTTGGTAATCTTCAGCTTGAAAGGATGATCCTTTTCCGCATAAATCTGAAGTAATTGCGCCGAACTAAGAATGGAAGTCAGTGGAGTTTTGAAGCCGTGCGAAACGTTCAGCACAATTCTAGATTTCAGTTCATTGATTTCCCGCTCCTTTTCCAATGCTTTAGTAAGCTCCTTATTGGCATTGTAAAGCTCTAACGTACGTTGCTTTACTTTCTCTTCCAGCTCATTATTGAGCTTTTGAAGTTCTTTTTCCTTACGGTCTTTATAGATGGCCAATTCAATCACCATGTTTAACTCACGGATATTAAATGGTTTGATCACATAGGCACTTGGGTTGGTCCCCACCACCTTATTAAGTGTCTCAGCATCAGAACTTGCGCTCAGGTACACTACCGGAATATCATAAATATCATTGATGATTTCGGTGGTCTTTATCCCATCCAATTCACCCGCCAAATTGATATCCATCATCACCATGTCGGCATGATTTTCGGACAAAATATCAAGAGCCTTTTCTCCTGAATCTGCTATTCCAAGTATTTCGTGTCTGCTTTTTTCGAGTGCTCGCTGCAGCAAAAGAGCTGAAACCGGATCGTCTTCAACGATGAGAATTTTAAGGCTAAACATAGATCATGGTGGCTGTAATAAATCTAATTTGAATCGAAAATATAAAAAATATGCGTCAGGCAAGCGGAAATAGAACAATTGCTTCGCAAAAGGACTTTCTCTTTAGGCACTATTTTTATCAATACCTGGCAATAAGGCAAATAGGGCACCCAGCATTATCATCATTTTACATCTACGGAATGCTAGCTTTCTCAAAGAATCAACGAATTCCCTGCATATTGTTACCCTTTTCTTTTGTGGGCGGGTTGTTTGTTATATTTTTGTGCCAAACTATAGAAATCGCATCATGAGTGTACTAGTAAATAAAAATTCCAAGGTGATCGTACAAGGTTTCACCGGGTCTGAGGGTTCTTTTCACGCACAGCAAATGATCGAATACGGGACCAACGTAGTCGGTGGTGTCACTCCAGGTAAGGGAGGCTCGACTCATTTGGAAAAGCCTGTTTTTAACTCTGTAGAAGAAGCTGTTCAAACAACTGGTGCAGATACTTCCATCATCTTCGTGCCGCCGGCTTTTGCTGCTGATGCGATCATGGAAGCGGCAGATGCTGGTATCAAAGTTATCATCGCTATTACAGAAGGCATTCCTGTGGCAGATATGATGAAAGCTAAGCCATATATTATCGAAAGAGGAGCTACACTTATTGGCCCTAACTGCCCGGGAGTAATCACCCCAGGTGAAGCAAAAGTAGGCATCATGCCAGGCTTTGTCTTCAAAAAAGGAAGAATAGGTATCGTATCCAAGTCAGGAACGTTGACTTATGAAGCGGCTGATCAAGTAGCTAAGGCTGGTCTTGGCGTATCTACAGCTATCGGTATCGGTGGTGATCCAATTATAGGGACTTCTACTAAGGAAGCAGTACAGTTACTAATGGATGATCCTGAGACTGACGCAATCGTGATGATCGGTGAGATCGGAGGAAACTACGAAGCTGAAGCAGCTAAGTGGATCAAAGAAACTGGCAATAAGAAACCTGTAGTGGGATTCATCGCTGGTCAAACTGCTCCTGCTGGACGCAGAATGGGCCACGCTGGTGCGATCATCGGTGGTGCTGATGATACTGCAGCTGCCAAAATGAGAATCATGAGAGAAAATGGAATTCACGTAGTAGATTCTCCGGCTGAGATCGGGGCTACAATGGCAAAAGCCATGGGCGTGAATGTATAATATTTGTTAGATATCGGGTGACCGATGCCTGGAGTAGAAAAACCGCTTCGATTAAGTTCGGGGCGGTTTTTTTACGTCTAGAAGAAAGGTGATACTAAGTATTTACGGCTCATTAGAAACTCCAACCCAGACTAAGCCCAATTCCAAATGGCTGAAAATTAACTTTATCTTCGGTACCTTCAATGTTGTTGAATTCAATCCAAGGGGTATAAGCTGCCCTAAAAAATAAACCACCATGAGGCTTCTGATACCGATAGCCAATCCTGGGGACAATTGTTTTACCCCAATATTGCCGTACTCTAATATTTCTAGGAAAGTCCTCATCAAAAATAAATTGTTTATCGCGATAGGCTACGAAGCCAGTCCCGAATTCTAAATGGCCCTTAGACTTTCCCCAAAGCGCTGATATCTCGGTCGAGAAAGAAGGTATCCAAAAACCTGAAAATGAGCGGACAATCTCATTTTGATAGCGCATGGAAAATCCTGCACTTGCTGAATACTTAAGTTTTTGTTTTTGATGAAAAATAAAGCCATAATTGATTGCATAACCAGTAGAAGTTCCTACCAATTCGCCATAAATGGCATGTTTCGCCGTGAAAATTTCGGCCGAGCTCTCAGTCTTAGTCTCCTTCTCAACTTGAGCAAATAACTTGTTTTGAGAAAAAACAAACAAAGCCATTACGGAAAGGAGCAAAAATTTATACGGTAGCGACATATCGTTTAAAGTTTTAATATCTGGTTCAAATCCATTTAGAGATCACTAAAAATCAAGGTAAAATTTAAAACTAAAAATATATAAAATCAACGAATGGCTGAATATTATTTTCCTTGAGGGTAATGAGGATGGTTGAAACCCAACGTGTTGGGGCCTCAATGTCTCAGCTATCTTAGTTTTGTCTAAATTAAGTTCAAGTCTTCTCTTAGCACCAAATATTTGAAAAGCACTGCGAAATGATCGGAGCAGTTTTTTTTGATTTCTCACTTAAGATTTCTGCTTTAAAAATTTACCTTTGCCCCTTCAATTCCAAAAGCATGATTTCAGTAGATAATGTCGCCGTCATTCACAGCGGTTCCACACTCTTTAGTAATATTTCCTTTGCCATCAACGAAACCGATAAAATTGCCCTTATGGGTAAAAATGGTGCTGGCAAATCTACCCTTTTAAAGATCATCGCAGGTCAGACCAAACCCAGTTCGGGCTCCGTTTCTGCACCCAAAGACTTTGTGGTGGCATACCTTCCTCAGCACCTGCTGACTTCGGATGATTGCTCTGTGATGGAGGAAACTTCCAAAGCCTTCGCCAGCTACCTGAATATGAAGACGGAGATCGAGCGGATCAATGAGGAATTGACTGTGCGAACTGACTACGAATCCGATGGATACTACAAGCTAATCGAGCAGGTATCTGAGCTTTCGGAAAAGTTCTACGCCATCGAGGAAGTGAACTATGAAGCTGAGGTAGAGAAAGTTTTGCTTGGTTTGGGTTTTGATAGAGCTGATCTCACTCGCTCCACTTCGGAATTTTCCGGAGGATGGAGAATGCGGATTGAGTTAGCAAAGATCCTCTTGCAACAGCCTGATCTTATCCTACTTGATGAGCCTACCAACCACCTCGATATTGAGTCGATTCAGTGGCTAGAGGATTTTCTCCTGAATAAAGCTAAAGCTGTCGTTGTAATTTCCCACGATAGAGCCTTTGTGGATAATATTACGACGCGTACCATTGAATTAACAATGGGACGGATGTACGACTACAAAGCCAAATACAGCCATTACCTAGAACTCCGGAGAGAACGTCGTGAGCAGCAGCAAAAGCAATACGAAGAGCAACAGGCTGTCATTGCCGATATCCAAGGATTTATAGACCGCTTCAAAGGAACTTATTCCAAAACACTTCAAGTACAATCCCGGGTGAAAATGCTGGAGAAAATGGAAATCATTGAGGTGGATGAAGTAGATAGCTCAGCGCTGAAACTCCGCTTCCCTCCTTCCCCTAGATCAGGCAATTACCCTGTGATCGCAGAAGACATGAGCAAAAGCTACGATGAGCATGTGGTTTTCAAGAATGCTTCCATGACGATTGAGCGAGGACAAAAAGTATCTTTTGTAGGTAAAAACGGCGAAGGTAAATCCACCATGATCAAGGCGATTATGGGGGAAATTGATTTTGAAGGCAAATGCGAGCTGGGACACAATTCCATGATCGGCTATTTCGCGCAGAATCAGGCCTCACTGTTGGATGAAAGTTTGACGATTTTTGAAACCATCGATCATATTGCTGTTGGCGAGGTACGTACCAAAGTGAAGGATATTTTGGGCGCATTTATGTTCAAAGGAGATGATATCAACAAAAAAGTGAAAGTGCTTTCTGGTGGTGAAAAGACTCGTCTGGCTATGATCAAGCTTCTGCTTGAGCCTGTAAACTTGCTGATTCTCGATGAGCCAACGAACCATTTGGATATGAAGACTAAAGATATCATCAAGGATGCCTTGATAGCCTTTGACGGTACGCTAATCATCGTATCTCACGATAGAGATTTCTTGGATGGATTGGTAACCAAAGTATTTGAATTCGGAAATAAGCGGGTAAAAGAGCACTTCGAAGATATTAATGGCTTCCTAAGAAATAAGAAGATGGAAAATCTCAAAGAGGTGGAGAGGTAGATTGATGTCGGATGTCGGATGTCGGATGTCGGATGTCGGATAAATGAAATCTCTTTTAAAATCCTGATTTCCACATTTCTAAAAAAAAAACGAAGAGGTTAATTTTCTAGGGTTTTCTGCTTGGGTTCTTCCACGTATTAAAAACTGAATAAACGATAATCGACCCCTCTTCAATTGTATAAACAATTACAAATGGAAATTTCCTCACTCTACATGCCCTATATGGAACAGCCAAAAACAAAAAAGCAGCAGTCGTTAAACTACCGCTTTTTGATTGGGATTCGAAATTGACTGTTATACTCCAAATACTCTCGGAAGCCAAAGTGTAATCTCTGGGAAAAGCATAATCAGAATCAACGCCAAGACCATTGCAAAATAGAATGGGAGCATGGGTTTCAGGATTTTCTGTATCGTTGTATTTGCCACTCCTACACCAATAAAGAGAATAGAACCTACTGGCGGAGTACAAAGTCCAATACATAGATTGAGCACCATCATGATACCAAAGTGTACCGGATCAACTCCCAACGCCGTCACAACAGGTAGAAAAATCGGTGTGAAAATCAATACCGCCGGAGTCATATCCATAAAGATCCCCACAAAGAGCAATAGCAAATTGATCATAATAAGGATTACAAAAATATTATCACTCAATCCTAAAAGAGCATTGGATATATTTTGTGGAATATCTTCACTGGACATCACCCATGACATAGCCATAGAAGTGGCGATCAAAAGCATTACCACAGCCGTAGTCTCCGCAGACTTTAGTAATACAGAAGGCAAGTCTTTTACTTTCAGCTCACGATAGATCAAGGATAAGACTAAGGAATAAACCACCGCTATAGCTGAAGCTTCTGTAGCTGTAAATACACCTCCGATAATCCCACCTATCACTACAATCAATAGAAATAAACTCGGTACTGCTTGCCAAAAGGTTTTCAAAATCAGACCTAATGTAGAGCCTTCTCCAGCCGGAAGCTTGTGAATTCTCACCATTATTGCAGCAGTCACCATCAGCATGCCACCAACCAGCAAGCCAGGTAAATAACCGGCGACAAATAATGCCGCTACAGAAACTCCCCCTGAAGCAAGAGAATATACGATTAAAACATTGGAAGGTGGAATGATCAATCCAGTAGTAGAAGAAGTGATATTCACTGCGGCTCCCAGTTCTTTAGGATAACCTTCATTTTCCATTCTTTTTCCCAAAATACCTCCCATTGAAGATGCAGCGGCCACTGCAGAACCTGCAATCGCTCCCATAAGCATCGCAGCAATGATATTCACATGCAGTAAACCACCCCGCATCCTTCCCGTGAGCGCTTTTGCAAATTCTATCAAACGATTGGCTATCCCTCCTCGGTTCATCAATTCACCTGCAAGAATAAAAAAAGGAATTGCCAGAAGGGAAAAGCTATCCAATCCCGTCCCCATACGCTGTGCAATGGTGGTAATGGCAGGCATAGTCTGCACTGTTACCATCAAAGTCAGCATACTGGAAAGTCCTAGACTCCATGCCACTGGAACCCCTATTCCTAAGAAGAATAGAAAGGAAATCACTAATACTAATACGCTCAATATTTCCATTACACTGCGGTTTTGATAGTTGCCAAAAATTTAATTGCAACTACTTGGTAGTATATCACCAGTAGTCCGCTAAAAGGGATGATCCCATAGATATAGGCAAGAGGTATCTGCAAGACTGCTGATCTCTGTTCCAAGATAAACGTCAGGTAAACTAGGTTCGAGCCCCCAATTACCATTACCACGAGCGCGAAAACCAGAATGCAGCAGTTGATCAAAATCATCAATTTGTCTTGCGCTTTTTCTTTAAGTTTAGTAAGGAGAATGTCGATCGCTAAGTGCTCATTTCTGCCTGCCACATAGGCTGCGCCAAGCATTCCTACCCAGATCAACATGTAACGAGACAATTCATCAGTGAATGAACTTGGACTTTGAAAAACATAACGAGAAACCACCTGCCAGGTCACATTGAGCACCATAAGTGCCATCAAAACGACCAGAAAATGGGCAATCCACTTATCCAGGTTTATCTTGGTTTGGGGTGAAAACATAGGGTTGATACTTTGGGTTAATTGTTATTTTACAGCGCGAATTTCCTCTACGATTTTATAGATTTCAGGCTGTTGTACTTTGAGATCAGTATACATTGATTCAACAGCTTCCCGGAATGGTTCCTTATCGGGATAGCTGATAGTCACTCCAGCCTTTTTCAATTCGCTTAAAGATTCTTCGGTAGCTTCTGCCCAGATTTTATATTCGTATGTAGCAGATTCATCAGCCGCTTCTTGAAGCCATTGTTGCTCCTGGGCATTTAGACTTTCCCATACTTTGGTACTTACAATCATCACATCCGGCAAAGCAGTATGCTCATCTATGCTATAGAACTTACAGACCTCATAATGCTTGGATGTATAAAGACTCGGCGCATTATTCTCAGCACCATCTACTATACCTTGCTGCAAGGCCGTGTAAAGTTCACCATAGGAAACCGGAGTCGGAGAACCTCCTAAACTTTTCACCATGTTGGAGGCAGTATTACTTTCCATCACTCGGATCTTCAACCCTGCAAGATCCGCTGGAGTTTCTATTGGTTTATTTTTAGTGTAAAAGCTTCTTTTCCCAGAATCATAGTAGCAAAGACCTCGTAAAAGATACTTCTGAGGATCAAGTAAAAGTCTTTTACCTATCTCACCCTGCAAAACAGCAAGTTGATGTGCATCATCTCTGAATAAGTAGGGCATCCCAAAAACCTGCATAGTAGGGGCAAATCCCTCCAGGGCAGCAGAAGATACCTTGGTCATTCCCAAACTGCCAATCTGAAGAAGTTCAACCAGTTCACGCTCACTTCCCAACTGTTGATTTGGATAGATCTTCACGACCATTTTTCCGCCGGATTTCTCTTCTGCTTTTTTGGCCAAAAACAACATTGCTTCATGCACTGGATGAGTGATGCCAAGTCCATGGCCGAGCTTAATAACTCGCTTTTCTCCGGTAGCCTGACAGGACAAGAAAAGCGATAGCACTACACAAAAAGAAAGGATTTGAAGTTTTTTGATTCTCATGGGTTTATTGAACATAAAACATACTACACAATAATAAGTCTTTCTAAGTTGATATTTCAGGCCGATTTACGGAAACGATTTAGTCTCTATGATAAAAGGTATTTAAAAGCAGAAAACAGCAATACATGAATCTTCTCTGTAATTCCCCTGCATTGCCAATCTCTATTTTGTTAAGTGTACATTTCGAATTTGGAGACCTTCCCAATAGTTTTAATTTTACTAATGATTTTCGTTATTGCATAACAATCACTTACTTTGCGCAATCGATTGCGCAATATAATGAATAATTCCAATGAACCATAAAACATTACAAATTCATCCTAAAGACAATGTTTTGGTCGCTTTGCAAGACCTAGCGGCTGGCGAAACCTTTGAACATAATAGTTTAAGAATCACCCTAAAAGACTTCATTCCTGCCAAACATAAGTTCGCAATAAATGACCTGAAAAAGGGCGATCAGGTCTTTATGTATGGGGGAATTGTAGGTAAAGCTCTTTCGACTATCCCCTCCGGCGGTGTGCTCAGCATCCAAAATGTAACGCACCAAGCTGAAGATTTTGGAAAAAAATCCGGTGACTACCAATGGGATGCACCAGATATCAGCAAATTCAGAGACAAAACTTTTATGGGTTTTCACCGACCTGATGGACAGGTGGGAACAGGGAATTATTGGCTGGTAATTCCTATGGTGTTCTGCGAAAATAGAAACGTGGATATTATCAAAGAAGCTTTTCTCGAGGAGCTGGGTTTTGGTAAGCCAAACCCATTCAAGAAAATGGTAAGGGAAATGGCCAGCCTTTATAAGTCAGGGCAAACCAATTCATTCGACTCCGTTTCTGTCGAGACGCTCGTAGAAAAAACCGAGGAGCGACTTTTTGACAATATTGATGGGATTAAATTCCTAAATCATCAAGTGGGCTGTGGCGGCACGAGAACGGATTCACAGGCACTTTGCGCGCTCATCGCCGGCTATATCAATAATCCAAATGTAGCCGGAGCGACGATCTTGAGTTTAGGTTGCCAAAATGCCCAATCTTCCTTCATGGAAGAAAAGTTGCGAATAATCAATCCTGACTTCAAGAAAAAATTGATCATCCTGGAGCAACAAGTAGAAGGAACGGAGCAACAACTACTCACCAGAGCTATCAAAGAGACCTTTATAGGAATGGTAGAAGCAAATACCCAAACGCGTCAACCAGCGCATTTGAGCAAACTGGTCGTAGGCTTGGAATGCGGTGGCTCCGACGGATTCTCGGGCATCTCCGCAAATCCGGCTGTAGGCTATGCTGCTGATATGGTAGTAGCTTTGGGAGGAACGGCGATTTTGTCGGAATTCCCAGAGCTTTGCGGTGTAGAACAAGAACTGATCAACCGTTGCGTTTCTGATGATAAAGCAGAGCGCTTCTCTTCTTTGATGCGTGCTTATGCAGGCGCAGCAGAGGCAGCAGGTTCAGGCTTTGATATGAATCCTAGCCCGGGAAATATCAAAGATGGACTGATCACGGACGCAATGAAATCTTCCGGCGCGGCCAAAAAAGGTGGAACCTCGCCGGTAACTGACGTGCTGGACTATGGTGAATATGTTAAAACTCCAGGTTTAAATTTGCTTTGTACTCCCGGAAACGATGTAGAAAGCACCACTGCCATGGCTGGAGCAGGTGCTAATATGATTCTTTTCACTACCGGACTCGGCACTCCTACCGGTAACCCGGTAACACCTGTGATCAAGGTTTCCTCCAATCACAAACTAACCCAGCGAATGCCTGACATCATCGATATCAATACAGGTTTTGTGATCTCTGGAGAGAAAAATATCCGGCAGATGGGTGAAGAAATCTTAGAAAAAGTAATCAAGATAGCTAGTGGAGAAGAGAAATCTAAAGCTATGATACTCGGTCAAGATGATTTTATCCCTTGGAAAAGAGGCGTCTCACTTTAGGAGTGATCAATAAAAGGGAGCTCAACTTCCTTCTCAAGTTCTGAAGATTTATAAATGGCTCGGATCAGCTCGACTGATTTTCGGGCCATTTTTCCATCTACCAACACCGATTCATTTTTCTCAACTGCATTCAAGTAATCCTCCCACTGTGCTTTATGCAGTGCATGACCTATCGCCATCGGATCGGCAGCCCCTGAGCCAGCATTGTTGTCTGCTATAATCGGCTGATTTTCTTCGCCCTGAATACTCCATTGAATCAATTTTCCAGCTTCTAATACGGCACTTCCATTTTTCCCGAAAATCTCCAAACGCTCCGCAAGACCAGGATAAAGTGCCGTAGAAGCCGTTATATTTCCCAAAGCTTTATTCGCAAAAGTCACTATCGCCGCACCCAAATCCTCTCCTTCGATAGGATGAAGTGCGGTCTTTACTTTTGCGAAAACTGACTTCACATCTCCCATCACATCGAGTAAAAGATCAATCGTGTGTATGCCCTGATTAATAAATGCTCCACCTCCGTCTCCTTCCATCGTTCCTTTCCAAGGGCTATTACTGTAATATTCCGGAGCTCTATACCAGTTCACATGCGCATTTCCCATTAGTAGCTTCCCGAATTTACCTTCTTCAATCGCCGATTTGAGCTTCAAGTAATCTGGCGAGAATCTATTTTGAAAAATGACTCCAAGCTTTACTCCATTTTCCTCACAGACATCAATCAACTGATCTGCTCTGCCAAGATTTATTTCAATCGGCTTCTCAATCAACAAGTGCTTCCCAGCTCTTGCTGCCAATAAACCAGCTTCCAGGTGATGCCCGCTTGCCGTGCAAATGCATACAATATCAAGCTCAGGATGAGTTAAAAAGTCAGAGACATCGGAATAGGTCTTAATGCCAAATTTCTCTTCTGCTGTCTTAGCTCTCTCGGGCGAACTGCTACATAGAGCCACCAATTCTGCCTGTTCGATTTCTCTGATTGCATCTGCATGCTTGCCAGTGATAGCACCCGTCCCTACTATTCCAATTTTTAGTTGCCTCATGATTTTAATTCATTTTGAAGTTCTGCCCAAAGCTTCTCTGAGATCGGTACTCCATTTTTAAGATATTTATTTCGGGTTTCTAATGTATTTTCTCCAGGATATCTAACTGATTGTTGACCGAAAGTCGCTGAGCTTTTTAGGTCTTCAATCAGAGCATCTGATTTAGTTTCTATCCAGTCAGTGAGTTCAAGTTTGGATGGGTCAAAGCAAAGAAAAACCTGCGACACGGAACTCTCATGACCTGATTTCCCAACTTCAAAAGAAGCATTACCACCTGAAAGTACTGCAGCAAGAAGATCTAAAACCATGCTTAAGCCTGAGCCTTTCCATAGACCAATCGGTAATCCTAGATGGTTGTTGATGACTGTTTCAGGATCTTTGGTCAGATTCCCTTCATCGTCAAAGCCAGCGTCATAAGGCATCTGCTCTCCTTTAGATTTAGCTATGCTCAGCTTGCCATAAGCGAACTGGGTAAAGGCCATATCCAAGACCACTGACCCTTTTGCTCTCGGAATCGCTATCACCAGCGGGTTATTTCCGATTTTAGGTTCACTACCACCCCATGCTGGCATATTCGGGATCGTATTCGTAAAGCAAATACCGATGCATCCTGCTTCCACAGCTTGCCAACCGAAATTCCCTCCTCGCATCCAGTGATTGGTATTTTGTAAGGTGACGCAGCTAATCCCAAATTCTTTAGAGAGTTGAATCGCCCGATTCATGGCAAAGTCTGCATTTAGATTTCCCACGCCTTCCTGACCATCCCAGCGCTCAAACATCCCAAGTTGACTTACTATTAGAGGCTCTTTCTCTGGATTAACTAAGCCTTTTTTGATAAAGTCAAGGAATAGGAAGAAGCGATTCACTCCATGAGAGCGAACTCCATCCAGGTCAGCTTTCGCAAAAAGAAGAGCACATCGCTGTGCCCTTTCTTTTTCTAAACCATACTTAAGTAAAATTTCCTTCAGCGTCGAGCTGATTTGTTCAAAAGGAATTTGAAGATCATTCATTGACAATTAAGATTCTAACACGTGATAACCACTAAGGTAAAATCTACGATCCGATTTTACCCGATTTGTAAAAAACTATTTAACCAAGCTATTCAAATAAACCTCTATGTTACTGTATTCCTCATCTAGGTCATACTTCTTAGAATCCTCTGAATTCTTTGGATCAAGCCCATTTTTCTTCTCCCAATCATCTGGCATACCATCTTGATCTGAATCTACTTTTGCTGTTCCTTGATCGAGTTTTGGCCAACCTCCCACATCTTCCTGTGAATCTATGATTCCATTTGCACCATATTCATTCACTCCTACAGCAACTTCTTTAACTATTCTCTTATCGATCGCATCTCTACTAAAGCTTGCTCCGGCATTCTCCAGAACAGCATGAAATGCATTTTTTGCAGTCAGTGTTTTTGCTCCCGCAAAATCAAAAACTTCAGCTACTTCTACTTCCTTAGGGTCAACTTCCTGTATTCCCAAACTATTGTCCGCAGTGACATTCTCAAATCCTTCTACCACATTACCATTGACATAGAACTTTGCAAAAGGCTTATAGGGCTCCACAATTCTATCGCGGTTGGACTTGGTAGCAGGACCTGCCTTGTAGTAATTATTGACGATGTTGTATTGTCCTTCCTCGCCCGCATAGGAGCTATTACCCTTCCAATTGTAGATCACATTATTTCTGAAATCTACCCATTCCCTTTCAGGCTCTTTGTGGTATCGGGCGCCATTGAAACGTGGATTGCGGCTATTATGGTCTGCGAGAAGGTTATATAGAAAAGAAGCTTTCTTTCCTCCCCAAATCCCTCCATAACCGTGTTCGCCTTTTTCGTGAACTGATTTATTGAGGCTTTCTGAAAGTATGGTCCATTGTAGGGTGAAATTCTCATTGTCATAAAAAGATCCGCATTCATCCGTCGCCCAACTCAAGGAACAGTGATCAATGATGACATTTTTCACCCGGATTGCGCTCATGGCATCATCCTGAACATTCATTTCATCTCCCAGCCTGCTTCGGAGATAGCGAATAATCACATTATCCCCTTTGACTTTGATAGGGTAACCTTGAAGGGTAATTCCGCCACCTGGAGCACTTTGCCCTGCGATAGTCAAATCTCCATAATTGATATCGAGGCTTGATTTCAACTTGATATTGCCTGCAACAGCAAAAACAATAATCCTAGGTTCTTTCTTTTGGATCATATCCCGAAGCGAACCTGGTCCATCATCATTGAGGTTAGTCACCACCAATACTTTGCCGCCCCTGCCACCAGTAGTGAATTTCCCAAATCCCTCAGCGCCCGGGAATGCAAGCGTTTTCCCCTTATTGTCTGCGAGAAATTGGCTTTCTGCTTCGCTAACTATCTGAGCTTTACAAGCAAACGAAATCAACAGGAGTACTCCTAATCCAACTATTTTTTTCAAAATCATAATATAATTTTTTTAAATCATGGGTGTGGATCGCTTGCATAATTGAAGTGCCAGTCCCCAAGGGTCTTTGACAATGATGAGATGAGAGCCATCAGGCAAAATGTCATCTGAAATCAATTTTGCACCTGCACCGACTAAGCGATCCCTGTCCGAATCCGGGTCTTCAGACACTAGAGCCAAATGAATAGCCAGAGGGTGTAGCTTCTCAAAATCAAGCATCTCACCTTTGGGGTTGGAATAAATTTCAATCATGACGGTACCGCTATCATCAGCCAAGAAGGTCATGTATGGAGGTTCGGCCATTTTCTTGATCACTGTCAAACCTAAGTGCTCCTCATACCAAAGTGAGGCAGCAGAAGCATTGGTCACGTTCAGTGCAAAGTGTTCGAATTTCATATGTTTATAATTGATTTTTCCATTTCAATCTCTCAGTGGAAAATCCTTGATCAACCCATTCAGATAAATCTCCAAATAGGTATAGGGGGTTCCCTCCTTAATTTTAGATCCGTCGCTAGCCAGGTTTGGATCAAGCTTATTTTTGGATTCCCAGTCGTCTGGAATTCCATCTTTATCCGTATCGACAACTGGCGTGCCAGCAGAAAGCTCTGGCCAGCCACCTACATCTGCTTGCGAATCGATTATTCCCTTGGTACTGCCCACTGAGCCTTCAAATGAATAAGAATTATTCTTCACATTCTCCAAAATCCTCAAATCAACTTCATCCCATACCAGAGAACTTCCAGCATTTGTCAACACCAATGCTAAGGCTTCCACCGCAGCATGTGTCGTTACATTATTATCAATGGAATGCGGAGTAGCCAGACGAATCCCATCTATTGCTTCCTGTGGGACATTCCCATAGCTGCTGTGAAATTGGTTCAAAACTCCATAAGCCCAATTGTCCTGAGAAGCCTGCGTACTCCCTTCAATCAGGTTTCCATCCACATAGAATTTTCCCCAGATGTCATAAACTTCTGTCCCTTCATTTTTATTCTTATCGATGGAGACTATCCTGTTACGCTTCGACCCCGTAGGTGTGGCAGGACCAGGTTTGTAGTAGTTATTGACGATGTTTACATTCATTGCCTCTCCACCATAGGCGCTATTTGAACCCCAGTTGTAGATGACATTATTTCGTACATCTACTAGATCTGTCAGGGCAAAAGCCTTGCCTGCTTCCTCACCCAGCCGTGGGTTTCTACTGTCATGATGAGCAAGGAGATTGTGGTGAAACGAAGCATGCTTACCTCCCCAGATTCCTCCATAGCCATGAGAGCCCTTTTCATGGACCGAGTTTTTTAGACTTTCGGAGATTATACTCCATTGAAGTGTGGTATTCTCATTGGCGTAGAAGGTCGCCGTCTCGTCCGTGGACCAGCTCATCGAGCAGTGGTCTATGATGATATCTTGGTGGAAACGTGCCTCCAGTGCATCAGCTTGCTGCTTACCCATGTCACCCATCCTAAATCTCAGGTACCGGATGATCACATTGTCGGCATTGATCACCACAGGAAAGTCCCGGATCGTAATCCCATCTCCAGGTGCGCTTTGTCCGGCAATAGTAATATCTCCAAAATTAATCTGAAGCTTTGATTTGAGTTGGATAGTCCCGCCAGTATTGAATAATATGGTACGCTTGCCTGCTTGGTTGACCGCGTAGCGAAGAGTACCTAGGGAGCCGTCATCGGTTAGTTTGTCCACATAATACACCTTGCCTCCACGTCCTCCAGAGGTCAACTGTCCAAAACCTTCAGCACCCGGAAATGCATAAGGCAACCCCTCATAAGGAGGGATAGTATCATCATTTTCCTCCTCATCCAACCCTGCGACTGGCTGTGGGGAATCATTGCACGCGAAACTGCTGCACAGCACAAATAGACCTATAAAAACCTTCGTAATTATCTTCATTAGAATTCGGAATAGTGGAAAAGAATAAGGTGTGGTAACACCACACCCATTCTACAAATACAATAACCCAATACCATCTCTGTTACAAAGTCACTCTCCAGCGCAGATCTCCCGTATCGAATCTTCCTGCAAAGCCATTATCCTTGAAGTTAAAGTTATTCAATGCCGGATTTACCCATAGGTCATTTTGACCTTTTGAATAATTCCCTATAGGAAAACCTGGAATCTCACCATCTGAGAAGCTAAAATTCGCGGTACTATAGTTGTTCACCAGATTAAAGTTGGTATTCGACAATCCCTCCATACCTCGAATGGAATAATTCTCTGACTCGCTTTCATCCCAACCGTGACCAAAAATGCTGTTGGTAATCGTAATGCCATTAGCCACATTGTTATTTTCATCGCCTCCTCTATACCGGAAGATCCTGTTACTGCTCTTGATGAAATTCCCGAATGTACAACCATCGATCAGGATAGAATTTGAATTGTTTCTGGAAGTAATTCCAGCTTGAATTTTGTTGAAAGTAGAGGATTCGAACACAATATTCTGTACGTTGGCAGTCATCTCACCATCAGCCGGATTGGTATCAGTAGTTAATAGTCCATATCCACCAATGCTGTCCACAAGGGTATTTCTGATGATGTAATTTTCCAGCGTAACAGTACCTCGGATCCTTATTATTCCTCTGAACGTACCCATTTTGCAGTTTTCGAACAGGAGTTCTCTGACATTTACTCCACTGGTATTAGGATTGAACACGTAATCTCCAGAATAGTCAGCTCCCCGTATTTCCAGATCAATGAACCGGATATGATCGATTTGCGCTCCTTTGGCAATATTCCAGTTACCCGTGGTATAAAGTTTCGCTTTTTGCTCCCCAAAGCCGTACGCCGCCCGAATAGTAATTGATTTATCCAGTGCGTCCCTTGGCAAATCATAAGTCATTCCTCTTTTCACCAAAATAAGATCTCCATCAGCCGCCGCGAGCACAGCATCTGCCACAGCACTTGGGCTATCGCTATCACGCACATCTATTACTCCGGGGGCGGAAGGATCGATATCTGCGGTTTTGGTAGTGTAATTCACCCACCCTCTAAGAGTCTCCCCGCTGTAGATAGCTAGTTGATATGCTGTCTCAGGATCAAGCCCAGAGACTATTACCTCGGCATTTTCCTGCTCCTCAGCGGAAACAGCCTGCTCGTCAAACAAAGGGGTATTTAATTGCAGATCATCTGCAGCAAATACCTTCACTCCTGTGACTGATGCTCCGGCTTTCGTCCAGGTGACTCTGGCTGCTATATCGGTGACATCAAAGATCTTCGGATTATTTAATATAGTCGGGAAACGCTGGGTTCGTACATTTCCAAGATCTGCCGGTTCACTGTCAAAGGCAGGATCAACCGCATGTGCTGTAGATCTTATTTGATACAGCGTGTTCCAAAACAGCTCTTCACCTATCAGCTTCTTACTAATTTCCACATAGGACGTATCCGTCTCAATCACATATTCAATGGTGTTGAAGGTGTCACGGCTTACTTCCAACGTATAGGAAAGTGCGCTTTTCATTTTGCCCATATCCACGACAATGGTATTGCCGACTGAGTACAAGTCCTCGTTCAGTACCGGTCTGAATAGCCTGGTCTGATTGAACATCTCTTCCTCCTCCTTACATGCTGACAAAGCTAAAAAAGCTATTAGTAGCATTAGTAGGGACGTATTTAAATTTCTATTTAGAATTTTCATTGTTGCTCTGTTAGATTATTGACAGCCTCATTAAAATCCATAACCATCATTGGTCAATGTACCTTGGCTATTGTTGATAGCTGTGGAAGGGATAGGGAAAATGTAGCGAACAACACCTGGGTTTGGCCCATTGATGTAATTTGCCCAGTCTTTGGTGATCCACTCATCATATTGAAGGGTTTCGTGGTGCAGGCTCAGTAAGAAAGGAACCTGTGTCCAAGTATCATCCGGTGGAGCGACTACTTTACT
Source organism: Algoriphagus persicinus (assembly GCF_035156415.1). Classification (NCBI taxonomy): domain Bacteria; kingdom Pseudomonadati; phylum Bacteroidota; class Cytophagia; order Cytophagales; family Cyclobacteriaceae; genus Algoriphagus; species Algoriphagus persicinus. Next base: position 62,558 of record NZ_JAYEEY010000013.1, on the reverse strand, counting down.
ATTAGGATTTAGTAATACAAACTGCCCTGACTCATTGACTTTCCAGTACATATAATCGGGCAAATCACTCGTCCCATTGTATGCCTCATCAGCCATTTCCTTTAATCCTTCTACCGTTTCGGCCATTTTCTCGGAGTAATTTCCCCAGCGGATCAATTCGTACTTTCGTATCATCTCTCCGCCAAATTCCCATGCTCTCTCATCTACTATCGCTTCAAAGAAAGTTGCTTTGCTAGTAGATGCATTTGCTGCATAAGCATCTACGCGAGCAGCCCATAGCCCATCGTTGAAGGCTCTTCTTCTGACTCTTTTCAGGGCTTCCTGTGCTCCTGCTGTAGGCCCATTGAGTTCATTTTCAGCTTCTGCATACATCAATAAAATATCTGCATAGCGCATCATAGGCCAGTTAATACCGGTACCCTTGGCTGAGGATGCTCCTGGAGGATTCTCCAAAAATGATCTGCTCCACTTACCCTGTGCGATATTTGTGCTGCTATTGACGAACTCTTTTTCGAAGCTCGTATTGACCTTATACAGCGCACAAGTCACGTCTCTTCTAGTGTCTAATGTGTCAAAAGAAAAATAGTAAGTCGGCGGAATAGCCATATAGTTATTTCCGGAGCCAAAGCTGTGAGCGGCTGTAGGGCCACCTTCTACCGTGATCCCGATATTCCAGGCTACATCGCCATTTCCCAGTGCAAAAGGCACTTCGAAAAGCACATCAGCATTGACAGGAGAAATAAATTTAGACTGGTTCAGGAATACCTGACGGTAATCAGAAGGAAGCTCCCGGTCTTTCAGCTGCATCAATTTTTCTGTATAGGCCTTAGCGATCTGATAATAGTCTAGGTAATCACCTGCTCTCACTTGGGAAAGATCTTCTTGTACGTAATATCCTCCCCGCTGCAAAGCGATTCTTGCGATCATACCCAGGGTGTATTCTCTAGTGACTTGCTCTATACCAAATGGCGTCGCGTCTGCCCAAAGCATCTTTTCCTCTACTTCCATCATATCTGCAATCACTCCAGATAAAATAATGTTGCGATCCTCTTTTGGTAGGTTAAACTCATTGCCAGCCTTGGGAGCATCATTCACATAGGGAACATCACCGAAGTAATACACCAAAATACTGTACCAATAAGCTTTCAGCGTAACTGCTTCACCGAGCAGATGATTCATGGTAGCTGCTTCAGCCACATCGGCAGATTCTAGTTTCCCACTGGCACGAAGGCCTTCTATGGAAATGTTGGCATCCCGGATAGCCCGGTAAGCATAGGTCCAGACGATGTCCAAATCCCTGTTGGTCTCCTGCGCATTGAGATCCCAGATCTGATATCTATCTCCTGAGCTAGTCCATCCACTTTGATGCTCTATATCAGTATTTCCAGCCATATTATTGGAAAGTCTGGAGCGAAAGGCATCCTGACCAAAGTGGGAATAGACCGCATTAACCCCTTTACGCGCATCATCCACGTTGGAATAAATGTAATTCGTATCGAAGGTGGATAGCGATTCCGGCTCAAGAAAGTCTTGGCAAGAGAAACTCATACCCACTACAACTGCTAGTATTATATGTTTGATTTTCATGTGCTTATAATTGTTTTTCAAAGGCCACATGGAATCTCGCATTTGGAATAATCATCCCTCTGGGTGACGTTCTTCGTCATGCTCGATTTCATTGGTTTAAAATTCAGATCCCTTAAAATGTAACATTTAACCCCACCGTGAAAGAACGGCTTCGTGGAAATGAGGAGTAGTCAACGCCCGGAGTCAGGGCCGCATAGGTGCTGCTGCGGCTAGTGCTTACTTCGGGATCGTATCCAGAGTAATCTGTCCACAATTTCAAATTGCTTCCCGTACCGTAAATTCTCAGCTGAGACAAACCGATTTTTGAAATCAATGTGCTAGGAAAAGAATAGCCAACTGTAAGATTGTTCAATCTGATGAATGATCCGTCTTCTACTGCCCAATCTGATATCACCGCCCCGGCAATACCGAAGCTACTGTGAGACCACATGGATTTATCTGCATTCATTTCTCCCAATTGGCCTAGATCAGTCACTACTTCACCTGGAGTGCCTGTATAGGTACCCTCCACATCAATGTAGGTGAAGCGATTGTCTGAACTCATGGTCGTTAGCAAGTTGCCATAAGTAGTTCTTCTAAACTGGTTATATTGGATTTTACCTGTGTTATAGACATCATTGCCAAACTGGTAATTGAAGAAAATCTGCGTATCGAAGCCTTTGAATCTAGCATTAATACCAAATCCACCTTGGTTTTTCGGAAGTGCATTCCCAATAACTCTACGGTCATTAGCATCGATTACACCATCTCCGTTTAGATCCTTCAGCTTCATGTAGCCAGGCTTGATATTGGTATTTCCGACTACTGGTCCTGAGGTGGGAATCCCCTCTTTTAGTATATAGTTTCCCGAAACAGCATCATACGACTGAAAATCATCTACACTGTACATGCCGTCGCTGACATACCCGTAGATATCTCCTAGCTTACCACCCACTTGCAGATAGTAATCGTTAATATTGTTCAAATCTGTACTTGCCCAGTTGGACTGGAAAAACCTTTCCTGTGTACCATCAAGCTCTACGATTTTGGCAATGTTCACACCTGTGTTAAAATTCACAGACAAAGAAAAATCAGGTTTGTCTACTATATAAACATTGATCCCCAATTCAAACCCTTTGTTGGAAGTACTACCGATGTTATCCCACTGAGAATTGAAACCAGTGTTTGGTGGAATAGCTGATTGTAGTAAAAGGTCGCTAGTGGTGTTGGAATAGAAATCCAAGCTACCTTCGATCTTGGCTTTCATAAGAGAAAAATCCAACCCTAAGTTTCTGTTGATGGTAGTCTCCCACACCAAATCCGGATTGTACAATACTGAGCTGCTTGGCGTATAATATACATTATCCACATTGCCAAAGCCGGGACCACGATTGGTCGATCCTTGAAACAGGAACTGCGTAGCAGTAGCATCAATGCGATCGTTACCTGTCTCTCCATAAGAAACCCGCAGTTTCAGTTCATCTACGAAAGTTGAGTTGCGAAGAAATCCTTCTTCAGAGATTTTCCATCCCACAGCCACTGCCGGGAACACGCCTACTCTGTTTTCTTTTGCGAATTTGCTGGAAGCATCCGCTCTTACCGTACCGGTCAATAGCCATTTGTTGTTGAACTGATAATTCACTCTACCAAAAAGCGAGGATCTGTTGGAATTGGTCTCATTTCTAGTTTCCAATCGATCCACTCTACCGAAAGTCATATTTGCAAAAAGCTCCTCAGGGGTAATGGACAATCTGAAATCCTCTGATCTGATCATTGCATAAGTTCCTCCGGAAGAGTAAATCTCCTGACCAAACAAGAAGTCTAACTGATGCTTGTCTCCAAGACCATTCACTTTCCAGTTTACACTGTTCAGCCATCGGTAAGAGTTGCTTTCTCTATTGGTTTTCACCCCAAGTGGCAAGCTACCACCATTGTTAAAGGACTCGCCTGTCAATGGCCCATAAAATCTTAATTCATCCCTGAAAGTCTTTGATCCGTTGAACGTAGTTTTGAAATCCAAGCCATCCAAGATATTCCAAGTTAGGCCTGCATTGAACACATAATCATTATCCGTACGTTTTCTCCAATCCTGCTTGGCGAGTTCTACAGGGCTGACAAGGCTTAATAGAAATGATTGAAAATCATCCTCGGAGTTCAGCTGATTTACATCAATCTCCAATTCATCAGCAATACCATTTACTGGTCTGGTCTGCACTGCATCTTTGATATTGATCTGTGCACTACCAGAAGTACCGGCACCATCTACCACGGTGTTGGTGATACGTGCCCCAGCATCGAAAGTCAATCGCTCACCAAGTTCCTGATTCAGTTTGAAGTTGATTACATTTCTAGTGTAACCCGAATTGATCATCAAACCTTCATCGGTGTTGTTGGTCAAACTCAACATCACTTTAGTCTTATCAGTACCACCTGAGAGGGAGATATTATTATAGAGGGACATTTTCGGGTCTCCGAATAATTCCTCTTGCCAGTCTGTTCCGGGCTTTTCTTTGTAAAGCTCCAGATCATCATAGACTCCATAGAATCTTTCAAATCTTCTTAGGTCAGCATCTGACCTCAATTTAGCGTATTCATAATTTGCCATCACATACTCATAGGGATCTAACACTTCGTACCTACGGTCCTTGGGAAGAGTTTTATATTGAAAAAAATTGTTGTAAGAAACTGATACTTTTCCTGCAATTGGCGTTTTGGTAGTCACTACAATTACTCCGTTGGAAGCCTGTGCACCATAAATAGCCGTGGCGGCTGCATCTTTCAATACAGAAATACTCTGTATGTCTGTAGGAGGAATATCCCTGATGCTACCCACAATAAATCCATCCACTACATAAAGTGGCGCATTGTCCTGCGTGATAGATCCACCTCCACGCACCCGGATTACTATATCCGCATCGGGAGAACCATCCGTAGTAAGTACATTCACACCTGGGAGGCGACCGGTAATAGCCTGAGCGGCACTAGCCACGGGTATTCTGGAGAGTTCCTTGCCTGAGATGGAGGCGACCGAGCCAGTCATATCCGTGCGTTTCACCGTACCGTATCCGAAGCTCACTACCTCCACTGTTTCCAGTTGAGCCATGTCCTCGTCTAGAGTTACATCAATAGTTGACTGATTTCCCACTTCGATTTCCTGAGTTTTCATCCCTATGAAGGAGAAAACCAATGTTTCTGAGGCAACAACCGGAATGGAATAAGTGCCGTCCACATCTGTGACCACACCGCGGGCTGTGCCTTTTACGGTCACGTATGTACCGGGAAGGGGAAGTCCATCAGAACCAATCACTGTTCCAGTGACTGGGCTGATTTGTGCAGAAGCCTGAAAACTCAGACTGCACAGCATGCATAATAAGAGAAAAAGATATCGGGACTTTTCCGATAGGTGTAGAGTTTGTTTCATTTAATTGGCATTTTGGGTTTTACATTTCTCTTTAAAAGGATAAAGAGTATCCATGTCAGACTAGCAACTGACCAGCAATTTTTCCATTTGGCAATAAGATTTAAGTAGGTAAAAACTCATAAAATTAATTTTCTATAATGTACATCAAATGATTACCTCTGCGCAATCGATTGCATTTTACGGATTAATATTTAATCAGGCAAGAGATTGGATTAAATTTTATCACAATCAGAATAATCCAACTTTTTTACACATTATGACAGAATATTCCTTCGAAAAAATCTTAAGGTGTACCCATAATATAAATCATTAAACTTGATTTGCGCAATCGTTTACACGAAGCTTTATAGAGGAAAGCATCAAAATCCACTTGTTATAAAAAGACTTTACCTAAAAATTTAGCAATGGTATTTACCGTGGGTTCAAACCAAGGATCATAAAGCCAAAAAGGATGCGGCGTGTCTGGAAAAGTATGCATTTCTGAATAGACTCCTTTTTCATTCAATTTAACAATCAATTCATCTCTCCCTGCATGAAACCTTGGATATTGGGAATTGATAAAAAGTATGGGTTTCAGATTTGGAGTAGTCAAATACAACGGGGATGCAGCATCCCATACCTTAGGTTTTTGTTCATTGGTACCACCTAACCATTCTGAAGCAACCTGCCCCTCGGCAGATTCTGGATGATGAAATGCCACTATTCCATCCATGTCGATGATGGCTTGTACTTTGGAAGATGTTTTCAATTCTGTCTCACCCTCATATTCATGAGTAGATGTCAATCCTACCAAAGCAGCTATTTGTCCACCTGCGGAACTACCGGATATAGCAATTCGCGCGGTATCTATCCCAATTTCCTTGGCATGGATTTTCAGCCAGCGGATCGCTTCTTTCACATCATGAATCGCAGCAGGATACTGCGCCTCCGGAGAAAGTCTATACTCGACCACAGCTGTGACAAATCCCTTTTCTGCCAAAGCTATTGCCATGGGAATCTGAAGTTCCTTGTCGCCGGACTTCCAACCTCCTCCATGGATCATCACAATTGCTGGACGCAGCGATTCTGTTCGTTTTGGCGAAAACACGTCCACTTTCAGCTTTCGCCTTCCTAGTTCCTTGTATATATTACCTCTGAATTCCGATACCTCATCATTAGGAACTACATAGACCGGCTTTATCTGAGGAAAATTCTTCACATCCTTTTTCCAGGCATCTTCCAGATTGAATGAGCTGTCTTTTTCATAGCCAAACCAGCGATTTCCAAAATAATCTGCATCCTTAGCTCTACCTGAAAAAATCAGATCCTTACCATAATTTTTGAGCTCTTCTTCACTCAATTGATATGACCAATCAATCCGTGAACCCGGATTTGCTCCCGAGCCAAAGCTACCGTACTCTGCATAGAAGACAGTTTGCACTGCGTTTTCCCGACCCCAATTATGCCAGCCTTCAGGCACAATATGAGCTCCCATTTCAGTCTCAATAAAAACCGTTTTCGCAAAGTCTCTCCAAGGTCTTCCTAAGTAAACTTTCGTCACACCTTCAGCTGCCGTAAGTTTGCAATCTTTGAACACATACCCATATTCCACCCACTCGGGGGTAGAGGCTGCAGTGATGTATGAATCTGCTTTGGAGTGGATTTCACAATCCTCAAAAAGTGCCGTAGCCGATCCAAAGATAAAATCGGTCGTGCCTTCGATGTAACAATTCTTATAGAGCTGACGTGAGTTTTCGCCAGAGGCAAACATGGTATCCTGATCACCAAGAAAACGGCAATTTTCAAATACCAAACGATCTCCTTCAGCATGAAGTGCCACAGCTTGTCCTACAGACCCCGCAGTATTTTGGATGGTTAGATTTTTAAATATCAATGAATTGCCGAGCACTTTCAAGGTATAAGTTTCGAAAGTCCCCATGTTATCCTTCGAAGCGTAATCATCGAAAGTGATAATGGTATTCTCAGGGCTTTCTCCTTCAAAAGTCACATGGGTCACAGGCCCGTGAATCGTCAGCTTCTCCTTATAAATCCCAGGTTTGATATAAACCGTGAGCGGCTTGGGAAGGTAAACCCGAATCGCATCAAGCGCTTCCCCTATGGTTTTGAAATGCCCAGAACCATCTTGTGCTACAACAATGTCATGCTCGATTTTACCTTTCAACACCTCCGAATCCAGAGGCCTTAAGTCGAGAGTAGGGCCTTGGGAAAATGAAGAATAGGACATGAAAATCCCGAAAAGAAAGTAAAAGCACACTGATTTCAAAAAGTACTTCATGGTTTTATTCGTGTTGAAATAAATGGTTTTTTCCCCAATGTCTCTTCTCTCCTATCTCTTCTCTCTTAAATTCCCTCCGACCGTTCCTGCCCATTCATTTCTCCGCCAAATCCCTCATCCCTTCCAGCACCAATTCAGCCACTGCTTTTGCACCCGCTGGCTGGAAATGTGTATTGTCTTTTTGCCCTTCAGGATAGGCTTCATACAATCCTGGCTTAAAGTTCATAAAGTAAGTTTCAGTTACGTATTCCTGACCCTTTTCGGAGAAAAAATCCATCGAGAGCTGATTCAAATCAATCATTAAAGCGCCAAGCTCCTCTGCCACCTCTATGGCAGCCGTATGATAGTCACCATGTACATTCAGAAGATGTCCATCCTTCCAAGGGTAATTTCTTGCCACTGGAGTTAGCACAATTGGAGTTGCTCCTTTCTCGCGTGATTGGTTGACAAACAGCCGAATATACTCCTTGTAGCCAGCCACTGTCACGTATCGCTCGGTTTTTGCCTTGGCAGCATCATTATGCCCAAACTGCATAATCACCAAATCACCGGCTTTCAACTCCCGATAGACGGCAGACCAACGGCCTTCTTCGAAAAAAGTCCGTGTACTTCTTCCTCCACGTGCTCTGTCATCTACAATCACAGAATCAGCATCTACCAAACCCTTTATTGACTTTAGATTTTCTTTATTCATAAAAGGCTGGAACACCTGACCCCATCCCGTCAGTGGATAGCGATCTTTCATGTAATCCTCACCTTCATAGTCAGAATAATCCGCCATGGTAGAATCACCGATGAGGTAAATTTTTGACACTTTTTCTTTCTTTACAAATGAAAGAAGTGTTGAAAGAGCTATCAGCGTTATACTAATTTGAAATAATTTTTTCATAGGATAGTTCTTAAATAGTAAGCCATTACATAAACCACTAGGCCATGGACAAGAGTCAATTCACTTTTCCTATTTTTTTAGATACTTAACTAATTCAGGCAGCTCTTTTCGTAATTCCTCAACTGCCAAATCACTCACTTTGAATGCTCCCGTGGGCGATAAATGCGTGTTGTCTTCTCTGCCTTCTGGAAATTGGGAATAGTCTCCAGGGCGATAGTGTAGGAAAAGCTCTTTGGATTTCTCAACTCCAAATTGTCCCAATACCTCGATCGTCTTCTTATGCAAGTCAAGAAGCGGTACATCCAGCTCAGCAGCTACCTGCCGCACCACCTCAGAATATCTTCCATGTGTGTCCTTCAGTACGCCATTTTCATCAAAACTCCTTCTGGAAATAGGTGTGGCCAAAACCGGCTTGCCTTCCTTCTCCCTAACTTCCGTCACAAAGCGGATCAGATTATCCCGGTAATCGGAATTCGCATAGGCAATGGGATCTTCAGGATTGACCTTTTGATCATTGTGACCAAACTCAATTATCACATAATCTCCCGGCTTGAGACGCTTCATCACTGACTTCCAACGACCTTCAGCACGGAAACTCTTCGTGCTTCTTCCGTTCTTTGCATGATTTTCGAAGCGGATGCCTTCTTTGAAATATAAGGGAAAAACCTGTCCCCAGCCTTTTTCAGGATTGCTTCCCGAGTATGGCTTGTCCGCCATTGTAGAATCACCGACAAGAAAAATGGTGATTTCATCCTTTACCTGTTGAAAAGATACCAATCCAATGAGCAGTAAAGAGAGTAACAGCAAAGTTGATTTTCTCATCTTATTTTAGTTTTACAGCTGATTCCGAAGCTCCATTTCCAATTGAAATCTCAGAAGCAGATTTAAAGTCTTTCATATCAAAAGTGATGTTGGAGGACATGCTTCCCAACACTCGCACCGGAGACTTTCCATTTTCGACGTAAGAAAAGTCACTCACCGTCACTCCCTGACTATTATAAATTGTCAGCGGAGTATCTTTAGTCGCGATCACTTTTACATTGCGAAGTATCAAGCCTGAAGCGTCTATTACCGTGATCCCCTTCTCTGCTTCCAATACAGAATTTTCCAAGCTCACATTTTTCAGCTTCATCTCAGGTAGCCCCATAAAGAATCCAGCGATCTTCGAACCCGAAACATGGATATTCTTCATACTGATATTTTGGAATGAGGGCGTTTCTTCATTTACTGGCACCAAAGCTTCGTCTATTGCTTCATCCTCGGCACTCTGATCATCTTCCAAAATAGGCGAATTGCCACTATAAAACATATTGAAACGAATCGCTTCAGCAGGAATATTGATCATATCAATGTCCGAAATCCAGATATTTTCCACCATTCCTCCTCGCCCACGCGTGCTTTTGAATCGCAGTCCTACATCAGTTCCTATAAATGTGCATTTGGACACATGCACATTTCTCACGCCTCCAGACATCTCGCTTCCCACTACAAATCCTCCGTGAGCATGATAAACTATGTTGTTTTTCACAATGACATTTTCAGTTGGCATTCCGCGGTCACGACCATCCTTATCTTTTCCAGACTTGAAGCACATCGCATCATCTCCTACATCAAAGGTATTGTTGTAGATGAGGACATTTTTGCAAGACTCCAGATCCAGCCCGTCACCATTCTGCGAATACCATGGATTACGCACAGTTAGATTTCGGATGATGACATCCTCGCTCATCAGTGGATGAATATTCCAAGCAGGTGAATTCTGGAAGGTGGGCCCATCCAGAAGCACCCGCTTACTTTTGCGAATACTTACCATTACTGGGCGTAAAAAGTCCTTCATTTTCTCCAATTCTGCACGATCCTTCGTATCAGGGACATTGAAGCTAGAGCTGGCATTATAGCCATCCAAAGAAGCCTGAGTTGGAAACCATAGTTGCCCTTTTGCATCCAAGACGCCTCCAGAATTCACTAGCGCTTTCCATTGTCCTTCGGTCATCTTGCCTTTCTTTACAAACCTCCAGGCATCGCCATTTCCATCTATGGTTCCATTCCCTGTGATTGCAATATTCTCTACTTGATAAGCATTGATGGGCGAAATACATCTAACGGTATTCAGGCCTTCGAAACTAGTTTCGATCAACGGGTAATCATCAAAATCAGCACTAAATAAGATCAAGGCACCATCTTCCAAATGTAGATTCACATTACTCAAAAGGGTGATCGGCCCTGTGAGCCAAACCCCTCTCGGCACGAGTACTTTGCCTCCTCCTTGGCTGGAAACTTCCTCAATCGTAGCTTTGAAAGCTTCAGAATTCTTGATTATCCCATTTCCCACAGCACCAAATTCGGTGATACTCTTCTCAAAATCAGGGAAGTCAGTTTCTTTCACCTTTGGCATGTCGAATTCTATTCCTTCGTACATGCTTTCGAGGGTTTGCTGCGCAAATGACGGCATCGCTAACGCCATCAGTACAAGCGAAAATGTCGCTTTCAGTAGGTTCATATAGTGGGTAGTTAATTATTTCAATTAGGTTCATTTCTTAATTTTCTCCGCTGTATCCCATCCATCATCTCCGGCCAGAACAGCCTTTGCGATAAAGTTAGCAGCTTCTTCTTTGCTCAGCTGATGTGACCAGCCAACACGCCGGGAGGAATGTGCTCCTGGGCCTACGGAGCCATATTCCGCATAGAATGAAGTCTCTTCGGCGTTGGGCTTATTCCAATTATGCCAGCCTTCGGGTTTGATGTGAGCACCCATTTCTGTATTGATAAAGACTGTCTGCGCAAAGTCTCTCCAGGGTCTTCCCAGATAAACTGATGCCATTTCTCCATCACTTGTAAGTTTACAATCAATAAAGACAAAACCGTATTTTGTCCCTTCTTCCGTCGATGCAGCGGTCACATAGCCGCCGCCTTTTTTGGAGAAAATCTCACAGTTTTCGAAAACCGCCGTGGACCATCCGAAGATAAAGTCCACCGTCCCTTCGATGTAGCAATCCTTGTAATACTGACGGCTAGTCGCTCCGTGGGGATAGAGTGTATCCTGAAATCCAAGAAATCTGCATTTTTCAAAAATCACCTTATCTCCATCTACGCGCACAGCTACAGCTTGCCCCACTGGCCCGGCTGAATTCTCAAACGTGATATTCTTTGCATAAAAACCATCGCCAAAGACAAAAAAACTGGTAGATCCTGTGGTGCCCATTTCTTCGCCAAACTTATTTTTCTTCTGCGCAAAATCGTCGTGAGTCACCACTGTGTTTTCAGCATTTTCACCGATCAAAGATACATTAGTTTTAGAGGCAGATAGTACCAATTTCTCTTTGTAAACACCAGGCTTCAACCCAATTCTAGTTTCATTTTTTCTAAAATCAGGCACTGCATCAAAGGCTTCCTGCACCGTGAGAAAATCCCCTGAGCCATCTTTGGCTACGATAAAATCAAAATCCTGGGCAGATACAAATCCGCTCAGGCTCTGGAAAAACATCAATAAATAGAGTATAGGTTTTTTTATCATTATTTCGCCTGTTTTTCGTACTCCAGCGAAGCCAAAATAAATGGCCCAACACCTTTCGGGTCATTCACCCGTATTTCTTCTCCTACATAATATTCAAAAGAGCCATCACGATATGGATTACCCCCAAGTCCAGCTACTCCACAAACATTAGTCAATCTGATTCCTCCATCCGCATCTTCTCTGACAAATTCGGTAAGCATTCCCTCGTATGCTTTTTTGCCTGCAGCGAGATCTTGCTGATCCAGGTATCCTTTTTCAGCTCCTTTCAGCAGGAAGTAAGTAAACATGGCCGAAGCGGAGGATTCTAGGTAATTTCCCTCCCGGCTGCCTTGATCCACCACCTGATACCATACACCTTCTTGGGTTTGGTAGCGTTGGATTCCTTTGGCAAGCTTTTTTGCTATGGCTGTAATATCATTTCTTTGGGGATGATCCTCCGGCAAATAATCCAATACATCTACTATAGCCATTGCAAACCAGCCTATACTTCTTCCCCAATAATTGGTAGATAGCCCCGTTTCAGGGTCTGCCCATTTCTGTTGCTTGCTCTCGTCCCACGCATGATGATATAGGCCCGTCTTTTCGCTGTAGCCATATTTATCCATCACCAAAATCTGGTTGACTACATCATCAAAAAGGGCTGGCTCATCAAAAGTGGCTGCATACTTTGCCAAGAAGGGAGAACCCATATAGATGCCATCAAGCCACATTTGATGCGGATAGACTTTTTTATGCCAAAAACCTCCTTCTTTGTTTCTGGGATGATTGCGCATCTGATCCCGTAGTTCTTCTACCGCAAGTTTGAATTTCTCTTCGCCTGATTCCTCGTAAAGATTGATCAGGAACTTACCTCCGTTGACCCGGTCAATGTTGAAATCTGACTTCTTGTAAGTCCGGATAGTTCCTGCGCTGTCCACCATAAAATCCGCGAATTTCTTGGTGTAGTTGTAAAATCTCCTTTCTCCAGTCTGCTTCCATACTGCCTGCATGGAGGACATGATCAGACCATGCGTATATTCCCATTTGGGCTTTTCGTTGAAGTCAATTGTCCAGCCCTCTGGATTACGGGTAATTTCAGAGTCGGCCATCCAGATTGAATAAAGTTTATCCGGAGCAGTATCTAGGTCTGTACTTTCATTCACCTCTGATTTTCCTGCTGAACATGCGACTAAAATGGCTCCTGAGACAAGAGCTAAAGAAGTGTATTTGATTAGTTTAAGCATCGCTTATTGTGGGTTTACTGTTTACTATACTGAAGCGAAAATTACTTCACAGCTATTTTCAAAGGATTAGAAAGTTTTAAGATTTCTTGATCCAAGTACTTTTTAAACTCTTCCCGAGAAGTAATTCCTTCAGGCTCTTGCTCCCAAGCGGCCAAAAAATAATAGCTCAGTGCCTTGGAACTGCCATCAAATACCAATATATGCGACAATTCATCCTCAGTCAACTGTGTCAATTGATTCGTAGGGTAAATTACCCCTATTCCCAGCTTATCATCTGCCAGACTCTGTGACCCATACGTAGCCAGGTAACTATAGGCAAGATTCCCTTCACTTTTCAACACCGCTGCTTTATTGTCTTTAATAAGACCGGTTGCAAAATTGGCTATCGCATGGGTTGATTCTAGATCCATTCGAGATAGCCTAGTGCCTGAGTGGATGGAAATAGTAGCAAGAATATCAGTTTTACCACCAGGCAAATCCCATCCGGAATATTCGGTAAAGACAGCCGAATAAACTGGGCCATTACTAATGATTTCTGCATACAAACTGTCGGTCACATCCACTCGCCTGGCTTTTTCGTTCTCCAGGGTGGCTATACTACCTAAACCAAGCGTTTTGCCTACTTTCAGCACATCCATTCCCCAGTCAGCTGACTCATGATAAGAATCAAAATCATCCTGACCTACATCCTGCAAAACTGGAGTGTGTACTTTTTTCCCGAAGACATCGATACCATTTCTCCAGTCCAGATAAAAACGGTAGCCTACGAGGTCTGATTCCCATCCTGGCCCTTCATAACGGATAAACCAGGAGTGATCTGTATGCTCAGCCGGAACATGGAGTGAATCCACATTCTCAAAATGTCCGCCTAAATATTCCCTGTCTTTAAATTCCCCTCCGAACTTATGAGAAAGTTCTGCCTGCGTTAGTTTTGGATAAGTAGAAGCTGATGAATCGGGTACATTTCGGATTTCAATATCCAGTTTCTGATGGGCTTGGATCTCCGGCAAAACAAAAACCAACCCCATCTCAGGCCCCTTGGCATTCCATTGTGAAGGAATTTCAGTCTCATTTATAAGTACTTTCCATGAACCATGATCCGAAGCTGCATCTGGTTTCAAGATTTCTTTGTCTATATGAACTAAGGAGTTCTTACGAGAAAAATCGAGTGGGTTTCCCACTGTCATACCAATGGTAATAACTGACTCGTCCTCCTTTGATATGTCCTCACTAGTGCAAGCAGGTAATGCAAAGGAAAACAAAACCAATGCGCAACAAGGCAAATTAGGTTTACTAAAAGGTAAAGATTTTATTGGGTTTCGGATCATTAATCAACTTATTTACAACTAATTACTTACAAAATCGCATCTTGTGACAAATACATCATTTATTAAAATGACCAAAGATTTGAGCAATCGATTGCATATTAAAAATAATAATTTGAAAAAAAAATATTAGCAAGTTATTCCTTATAAAGGAAGCACAATTAAATGTAAAAGGAGTGAGTGGACAAATAATAATTTGGTTTATTGAAAAAACTGATCAAATCTGAAATCTGAATAATTAGATTAAAATACTATATTGCGCAAACGATTACATAGACCCTTATGAGTATTAAAATAAAAACGCGGTATTCATCCCACCCTGAAGACTTCAAAAATTACTCAACGACTGAAATCCGGGAAAAATTCTTACTGGAGGAAATCTTTGTACCAAATCAGATCACAGGCACTTATACCATGGAAGACCGATTGATCATAGGCGGTATCCATCCGGTGGATAAACCTGTAAGGCTGGAAACTATAGATCAACTGAAGGCTGAAAACTTCCTGGATCGCCGAGAAATCGGAATCATCAATGTAGGCGCAATTACCACAGTAGAGGTAGATGGTGAATCCCTCACATTAGACCACAAAGAAGCGCTGTATATTGGCAAAGGAGTAAAAGAGGTAATCTTTCAACCAGCACAAGGGGGTGACACCTACCTGTATTTCAACTCGGCACCTGCCCACGCAGCCTACCCTATGCGAAAAATCATGCAGACAGACGCTGAAGTAGTGACACTGGGTTCGATTGAAAATTCAAATCACAGGACGATATATAAACTTTTGGTCAATTCTGTAGTAAAGACCTGTCAGCTCCAAATGGGGATGACTGAGTTGAAGCCAGGCTCAGTGTGGAATACCATGCCGGCACATACACACGACCGTAGAATGGAAGCCTACCTCTACTTTGACCTGAGCGAAGGCAACGTAGTATCACACTTTATGGGAACTCCACAGGAGACCCGACACATTTGGGTAAAAAACCATCAGGCGGTGATTTCCCCTGCCTGGTCGATCCATAGTGGTGCAGGCACATCGAATTATACATTCATCTGGGGAATGGCTGGTGAAAACATGGATTACGGAGATATGGATACAGTCAAACCTTCCGAATTAAAATAACTATGAAGCCAAATTTTGAACTAACAGGAAAAGTGGCACTGGTCACTGGTGCCACGCATGGACTAGGCATGGCCATGGCAAAAGCACTTGCTCACCAAGGAGCAACACTGGTAGTAAACGGTCATACGCCAAAGAAAATGGACCTCGCCATAGCATCCTATTCCGCAGATGGCATAGTTGCTTATCCTTATTTATTTGATGTGAGCAATGCGAAAGAAGTCCATAAGGCAATCAGCAAAATCGAGGAAGAAATAGGCAGCATCGACATTCTAGTCAATAATGCAGGAATGATCAAACGCATACCTGCATTGGAAATGGATCCTGAGGAATTTCGTGAAGTTGTAGATCTGGACTTGGTCTCCCCTTTCATCGTATCCCAACGGGTAGCCAAAACAATGGTGAAAAAAGGAAGCGGGAAGATTATAAACATCTGCTCCATGATGAGTGAACTTGGCAGAAATACAGTAAGTGCCTATGCCGCTGCCAAAGGGGGATTGAAAATGCTGACACGAAATTTAGCTACAGAATGGGCTAAATATAATATTCAGGTAAATGGAATCGGTCCGGGATATTTTGCTACAGAGCAAACTGCCCCTATACGCGTAGATGGGCATCCTTTCAATGACTTTATCATCAGCCGTACTCCTGCTGGTCGATGGGGAGACCCAGATGACTTGGGTGGAACGGTTGTCTTTTTGTCCAGCCAAGCTAGCGATTTCATTAATGGACAGATCATCTATGTAGATGGGGGAATCCTGGCTACTATAGGCAAACCAGCCGGTGAATAAGTACCTTAAACCTTCCAAAATCATTTTTCTTTAACACTAAACATGGCAATGAGAAACGGGAAAGCCACCATTCATGACATCGCTGAAAAGCTGCAAGTAACTGCTTCTACAGTCTCTAGGGCATTAAACAATAATCCTAGGATCTCAGATGCCACTAAGAAAAAAGTATTAAAAGTCGCCAAGGAATTAAATTATCAACCGAACAATATCGCATCTGCATTGAGAAGTGGGAAAAGCAGGCTGATCGGAGTGGTGGTACCCACTGCCAATAGAAACTTCTTCTCTTCAGTAATCCGGGGCATTGAAGAAATAGCCAATACCTTAAATTACAAAGTAGTCATTACCCAATCTTACGATGACTATGAAAAGGAGATGCAGACGGTAGAAGCATTACTCAATGCTCAAGTTGACGGGGTGATAGCATCTATAGGTAAGACCACGGAAAACGTAGATCATTTTAAGAAAATCCTTAAAAAAGGAATTCCTTTGGTGCTTTTTGATCGAGTTACCAATGAGCTGGATGTTAGTCAGGTCGTAATTGACGATTATTATGGGGCATTTCAGGCGACTGAGCATCTGATCAATGAAGGCTGTAGCCGGATCGTGCATTTCTCCAACTCCCAAAACATCAATATTTACAAGGAGCGAAAAAGAGGCTACGAGGATGCACTAGTGAAGCACGGGATTCCCGTGGATCCACAGTTAATCATTTTTAGTAAGTTGCAACTTGACGATGGACGAAGATGCATGCAAGAAATTATTGACAGCAAAATTGCTTTCGATGCAGTATTTTCCTCCTCTGACTATTCCATCATGGGGGCCATGCAAGTGCTGAAGGAAAATGGCTACAAACTTCCCCAGGATGTAAAATTGGTAGGGTTTGGAGATGAACCATTTACTTCCTTCACAGACCCTACCCTCACCACAGTGAATCAAAAAAGTATTCCGATGGGCAATATCACTGCGGAAACCTTTTTTGAAATCCTAGGACAAAAAGACCAAACAAAAAACATCCCTAAAAAAACCATCCTTAAACCAGAGCTGATCATACGTAACTCGTCGATCAACCAACAGAATAACTAACACCTTTTAATCCTTTGCCAAATGCAACTACTTTCCAGATCTTCCCTAGCCCCCTCGAAACGTCCAGTAAAAATCCTTCAATTTGGAAATGGAAATTTCCTGCGAGGATTTACCGATTGGATGATTGAAAAGTCAAACAAGGCCAACGTATTTGACGGAGACATTCACATCGTACAAGTACACAGCAAGTCGGGTAACAATCCCATGAAAGATCAGGACTGTCTTTTTCACGTGATCGAGCAAGGTTTGAAAAAGGGAGAATTGGTGCAGGAATCTACACTTATCACATGTATAGCAGGTATTACCAATGTATTTGAGGAGTATGAAGAATATCTAAAACTGGGTGAGAATCCGGATTTACGATTTGTGGTTTCCAATACTACAGAAGCTGGAATTGTATTTGATCAAACAGACTATTCCTCAGATAGCATTTCCAAGACATTCCCAGGCAAACTTACCGCCTTACTTTATCATCGCTTCAAAACCTTCCAAGGAGATACTTCAAAAGGACTGATTTTTCTACCATGCGAGTTGATAGAAGCGAATGGTGAAGCTTTAAAAGAATGCATACAGAAATACATTTCTTTTTGGAAGTTGCCTACAGAGTTTTCAGAGTGGATTGATTGGCAAAATATATTCTGCAATACGTTAGTGGACAGAATTGTCCCTGGATTCCCAAAAGGATCTATTGAGGAGATTCAAGAGAAAATTGGATACAAGGACAATATGGCGGTAATGGTCGAGCCTTACCACTTTTGGGCAATTGAAGGTATAGATACAGTTAAGCAGGAATTCCCATTAGATACTGCTAATCTCAATGTGAAATTTGTGGATAACCTTTCCCCTTTTCGCACGCAAAAAGTAAGAATCCTCAATGGTGGTCATACCTCGATGGTGCCTTACGCCTATCTCAAAGGCTTGAGAACGGTAAGAGAAGCTGTGGAAAACCCTGAAGTTGGGGCTTTTCTTAAAGATGCGATTTATGGGGAAATTATCCCTACGCTGAATATGCCACTGGAAGAATTGGAGCAGTTTGCCAATGATGTTATGGAGCGATTTGCTAATCCTTTCATCGTACACGAACTCAAATCCATAGCCTTAAATAGCATCTCCAAATTCAAAGTTCGAGTACTCCCATCTCTCCTTGCCTATCAAGAATTGAAAAAAGAATGGCCTGAAAAATTAATCCTTTCATTTGCAGCACTTTTGGTTTTCTACAAAGGAAATTTTAATGGCGTAGAAACGCCTGTCAATGACAATCCTGCGCTAATGTCTGAATTCAATGCAGCATGGGCTCTTGACTCTACGCATGAGACTGTAGAGAAACTATTGAGCGAAAGGACTTATTGGGGAGAGGACTTAAGGAGCTATTCAGGATTGGTAGAAGCTGTTAGCGAAGCGGTGGACCACTTAGTTACTGAATAACACGTGCCTCTGTGGTAATTTCCCTTATACTTTAGGAAGGAAAAGGATAATTTCTTGTTCCGCTAATCATATAATTCTAGTCTATATTTTAGACTTTCAATTTAACTGAAAATTACACTCTTAGAGTAGGGGTGATATTATCTTTTAAATTGAAACATCCTTAGTTTTTCAGACACCTACATGAAACACCTGTATTTTTTGCATTATCTACCGCTCCAAAACCTTCTCCTGAAGAAGAAAGTATGTATAGCCATGCACTATTGAAATTAATTTCAGAACTACTCCAATAATATGTATACGCTCCAATCGATTGTTGGAAATCACCAGTGGCACCTCTCCATTCAACAGGATATGCAGAAAACCCACTTGAATTAGTGGCTCCTTTATTTGGCGAATCCCACATAGTTTTAGCTTTCATTTTTCCCCCAGCTACTTTTGATCCTCCAAGAGCATTGATGAGTTTATCCCAATCCGAGTTTGAAGGTATCCTCCAACCTTCAGGACATAAATTTTCAGTTTTTGTGATTGCAAACCAATTATATAAATATCCATATTTGGAGACGGAATCCTTTTGCAAATTAAGAGGACTGTATGCTGGTTTATTTGCATACCAGATTTGTTCCCAAGCAGTTGCCTCCACCCCTATGGTTAATTCCTTGTTATACCGAAGATTCTCAGCAAACCAAGTCTGATCAGCGATAGTCACAATTTTATATTGATTACCATCTCTTTCATCAACAATAAAACTATACTCAGGTAAAGGAGGTTCTTGAATGGGTTGAGAATCTTCTTCTTCCATTGGACATCCTAATAATCCTAAAAATGGAATGATAAAAAACAGAGTATATTTTTTCATATATGCTTTATTGACCCAATTAAATATATCACAATTCTAAATAATAATAGATTTCGATAGGCATAATTAAGAATTTGGGGATTTTATAACTATTCTAAAACTTAATTAAAATAAGCATAATTTTAATTAAGTTTCTAATATTTGAATGAAACCTAAGACCTCAAACCCAAACCCTCGGATCCTGACGCATCAACCGTACAAGAATCCCATAAAGCTCAGGATTATACCCAAAAAACTCGTGTGTTTTTTCGAAGAAGGTCTCTAATGCTACCGCAAAGAACTCATCCTCATTTAAGCCGGCACTTGACCTAAACACGGTTGGGCTGCCAGCTTTAATTTTTTGAATTTCCTCATTCGCTAATAACTGGAATGAACGATAAACTTCAGGGTTGAAAAACTCACTTTCATCATTGTAATAAATCTGATTTTCCAGCTTCAGCGCATGAGCTACTTCATGGATACCGAGATTTACACCATCCTTTTGATCGGCCATTCCATTCAAAAAGCAGTTCCAAGATAGAGCAATAATACCATGCCGTGGATTTACTTCTCCACGATGATATTGCTTAGAAATAGTACTGTAATAAGTATCCGGATAGACTACTATCTTACTGAAATGAGGCAAACGCAGATCATTCCAGCCAAAAGTCACCATTACGATAGTTGCCCCAATAAGTATTTTCATCTCAGGGGTCACAACTCTTATTTCAGACCTGCCTATAAACGATTTTCTAGTTAATACCATCTCCAATTTTTCCACAAACTCATCTTGATGATTGTGATTTAGTCTCTGAAAATATGGAAAAGCATTTTCCAAAATTAATCTTTCCGAACTCGTGATTTTACGCCTATTCCAGTAGGTAAATCCATCATAAAGCCATTCGAAAATCTCACCTAAAAGCGAATAAAGAAATAACATAGGTATAAAAAAGGGCAGCTACCAAATTAGTAACTGCCCTCAAAATAAGAATTAATAGCTAAGTTATCTAGCGTAATTTACAGATCGCATTTCACGAATTACCGTGATTTTGATCTGTCCGGGGTATTGCATTTCCTTTTCGATTTTTTGGGAAATATCAAACGAAAGCTTGCCTGCTGTAATGTCATCTACATTATCCGCATCCACCAAAACACGAAGCTCGCGACCCGCCTGCATCGCAAAGCATTTATTAACTCCATCAAAGCTCAAAGCAAGCTCCTCAAGGTCTTTCAGGCGCTTGATGTAACTGTCCATCACTTCACGTCTTGCGCCCGGTCTTGCTCCTGATATCGCATCTGAAGCCTGTACAATAGGAGAGATCATGGATGTCATCTCGATCTCATCGTGGTGAGCTCCTATCGCGTTGCAAATCTCTGGATGCTCCTTGAATCGCTTTGCGAGCTCCATACCCAATACGGCGTGCGGCAATTCCTGCTCCTCATGCCATACCTTTCCGATATCATGAAGTAAACCTGCACGCTTAGCCATCTTGGCATTAAGCCCCATCTCAGCAGCCATGGTAGCACAAAGCTTAGCTACTTCTCTAGAATGCTGTAGTAGGTTTTGGCCATAGGAAGATCTATATCTCATCCGACCCACCATTCTGATTAACTCAGGATGAAGGCCATGAATACCAAGATCTATACAAGTCCTTTCGCCTATTTCGACAATTTCTTCTTCTATGTTTTTTTCTGTTTTTGCTACTACTTCTTCAATTCTAGCAGGGTGGATTCGTCCATCTTGTACTAACCTATGAAGGGATAGTCTTGCCACTTCTCTTCTCACTGGGTCAAAACCAGAAATAATGATTGCTTCAGGCGTATCATCAACTACGATTTCCACACCAGTTGCTGCTTCCAGCGCACGGATATTTCTGCCTTCTCTACCGATGATTTTGCCTTTTATGTCATCACTTTCGATGCTGAATACAGACACGCAGTTTTCTACTGCATGCTCAGTGGCTGTACGCTGTATAGTATCCAAGACGATCTTTTTCGCCTGCTTGGTAGCAGTAAGTTTAGCTTCGTCGAGAATATCTTTGATTTGAGATGATGCTCTGGAATTGGCTTCTTCAGTAAGCATGGTTACCAATTGATCACGTGCTTCTTCACGCGTAAGGTTAGCGACTTTTTCTAGGTCAGCAATACGCTGATTAGTAACGCGGTCCAGCTCATCTTTCTTGACTTTGACTGAATGCAATTGCGCATTAAGATTCTCTGACTTACTATCTAATTCTGCTTCTTTTCTCTTCACTTGCTCCAATTCCTTGGACACTTGCTGCTCTCTTTGCTTTACTTTATTCTCATTGGTGATGATAATATTCTTCTTATTATTCATCTCCTCATCAAAATCAGACTTCAGCTTGAGGTACTTTTCTTTCGCCTCTAAAATCCTGTCTTTCTTAATGGCTTCTGCATTGATCTCCGCTTCGCGAAGCATGGATTTCACTCGGTCACGAGTTTCTTCCTCAAGCTTAGAATTTTTATTTTTGATTAATGCGCCAGCAATAGCGGCTCCTGCACCAGTCCCAATTAGGGCTGCGAGGACAATATATAGTATGTCTCCCATAGGTATTTTGGATATAAATTAAACCTGGGGGAATCTGAAAAATCTACCGAACTTTGCGTTATAAATAATTACAATACCTTGGCTAGCAAGGTATTGATATGAGAAATACTGGATTTGATATGCTCGGAATCTTCCGTATTTACTTGGTTGGTTTCTAATGATTCCACCATGCAATCAAAGGCTACCATCGCCAGCAAATCCTGGTTGTCATCCAGTCCGTACTCCTCTTTATACTTTTTTAATTTTTCATTAATCAGCTTGCCAGCATGACGGATCTTGGACTCGTCTTCGATCTTCACGCGCATAGGATATTCTCTATCCCCAATTTTTAATCTGATGGCAAGTGTCTCCATATCACTCAGATAAGTAGGTGATTAAGTGATCGATTTCTTGTATATAATTATTGATTAGGTCACTCATTTCAGTTGACTGTTCCGGATTCACCGGTTGGTTGTCTACAATGTTACTAATTTTAATTTTATTTTTAAAATGTTCGATTTCCTGCTCTTTTTTATCCAAAGCAATACTTACTTCTGATAATTTTTGTTTCAATTGCTGATTTTCCTCGCTTATCTCAAGCAATTTACCACTAGCCTTTAGTGCTAGTTTCTCTAATTTTTGCAGTTCCTCCTGAATCATTTCTATGTTCTTATCAAAGCACCTACCTCTTTCTCAAAGGCTTGAATCAATTTACTCATAGTTTTGTCAATTACCTTATCAGTCAATGTATTTTCCTGATCTTGCAGATGAAAACTTAATGCATAGGCCTTTTTACCTGCATTAATTTTGTCACCCTGATACACATCAAAGACCCCTATTCTTTTTAAGAATTTTCCTCCAAACTTCGTAGCAACAGCTTTTACTTGATCATAGCTCACATTTTTATCTATCACCAAAGAAAGGTCTCTACGCACTTCAGGGAATTTGGAAATCTCCTCAAACTTCTTTAACCCTGAAGCCTTTTTGCAAAGCAAGTCCCAGTTCAAGTCTGCATACCACACTTCTTGTCTCACCTCCGCCTGCTTCAAAATCTTATCATCAAGCACACCGATTGTCGCCAATTCCTTTTGACCGAGCATGATCTTCAAGCCATAGGCAAAAGGAGCAGTCTCTACCATCGAAAGATCACCTTGTTGCACATTAAGCTTTTCTAGGATTCCCTCCACCGTTGAGTACAAATCTGCAAACGCAAACCCTTTTGTCGGTTCCAGCCAGCTTTCAGCTGTTTTCTTACCCGTAAGATAAAGTGAAAGTCTTCTGCTCTCCGCA
Organism: Algoriphagus persicinus; assembly: GCF_035156415.1. Lineage (NCBI taxonomy): Bacteria > Pseudomonadati > Bacteroidota > Cytophagia > Cytophagales > Cyclobacteriaceae > Algoriphagus > Algoriphagus persicinus. The sequence continues at coordinate 39,254 of NZ_JAYEEY010000013.1, read as the reverse complement.
TAACCATCCTCTGACTTATGATAAACGGTGCCAAACTCGAAGTATTTCAAATCAGTCTGACGCCTATTGATATTCCTAGCTAGTACTTCCAAGCCGGAGTAAAGCAAACTCTGACGCATCACGTCAAGATCCTCACTAAGCTTATTATAAATGACGACGCTATCTTTTGCATCCAGGAAACCTGATTTCTCAGCATAGTTGGACTTCGTCAAACTATTTGTGATCATCTCATAGTAGCCTTGACCTGTCAAAATCTCTGTCAAACGATACTGCAGCTTATTCAGGTCTTTTACAGGATGCTCAGCGAGGTAATCTGTTCGGAGATTCTCGGAAAGGGCCACATTGTGAAAACCATAAATCCTCAAAATCTCCTCGATGATATCCGCTTCACGTGTCACATCTACTCTATAGGGTTTCACAACGGCTGTAAAGCCTTCTGCAGTTTCATTTTCCACTTTGATCTCCAAGCTTTCCAAAATGGATTTTACCTGAGAAGGCTCAATTTTCTTTCCTATCAACCGATTGATGTGACCATAATTCACCTCGATCACAAAATCATTAATCGGGTCAGGGTAAATATCAACCAGTTCAGAACATACTTTTCCACCAGCGATTTCCTGCAAAAGCTTCACCGCCATTTTTAGCGCGTAAACAGGCATATTCGGATCAGTTCCTCTTTCAAATCGGAATGAAGCATCTGTCTTTAACCCATGAAATTGACTTCCTTTTCTAATTATATCTGGAGAAAAATAAGCTGATTCCAGAAAAATTGTTGTAGTGCCATCAGAAACTCCTGAGTCCACTCCACCAAAAACTCCGGCAATACACAGCCCTCCTTTTGCGTCTTTGATCATAAGCTCTTCACCCGAAAGCTTGCGTTCTTTCTCGTCCAAAGTGATAAACTTTGTATCCTTTGGAAGTTTGCCGATGATAATTTTCCTTTCGGGAATTTTCGCTGCATCAAAAGCATGAAGTGGCTGCCCAAGATCATGCAAAATAAAATTGGTAATGTCCACCACATTATTGATCGGCTCCAAGTCCAGTGCTTTCAAGAAATTCTGAAGCCAAACAGGAGAAGGTCCAACTTTCAAATCGGTAACTACCACACCTGCATACCGTGGACAATCGGCAGTATTTTCTACCTCGACCTGAATAGTAGGGCCAGAAGCTCCCACCTCCAAATCAGGCGCTATATCCATCACTAAATCTCTACCCAAAAGTGCTTTCAAATCTCGGGCAACTCCTAAGTGTGAAGCTGCATCAGCTCGGTTGGGGGTTAACCCTATTTCCAACACCTGATCTTGACTTACTTCGATGAATTTAGAAGCGGGAGTGCCATTTGGTAAGTCAGTATCTAACACCATAATCCCTGCATGGCTAGAACCAAGGCCTAACTCATCCTCAGCACAGATCATCCCTTCCGATACTTCGCCTCTGATCTTAGCTTTTTTAATCTGAAAGGAATCACCTTCGGAGGGGTAAAGTGTAGCTCCTATTGTGGCAACCAATACCTTTTGACCTTTGGCTACATTTGGTGCTCCGCAAACTATAGGAGAAATCCCAGTTCCAATATCTACAGTCGTAATGCTCAATTTATCAGCATTCGGGTGTTTTTCCCAAGTCAACACCTCACCAATCACTATTCCTTCAAGTCCACCTTTTACAGAAACAAACTCTTCAATTCCCTCCACCTCTAATCCGGACTGAGTCAGCAATGCTTCGATTTCCTCAGCTGATTCGGTATGGGGTATATATTTTTTTAATCTATTTATTGAGATTTTCATATGTTATAATTTTCTTTCAAAGGCCATATCGCCTGTCCCAAACTCGATTCGGGAGAATCTTGCAAAGTTGAAAATCATCCCTCTCTGTGTCACTTGCGTCATACTCGATTTCATCAGTAATTGTTAATAAAGCAAACCAAAATTGATCTGCGTGATAAATAAAAGGGGTTCGAAAACCCCATTTTATTCAATAATACGTACAAATTTAGGAGATTTGAGCTAGGCGGAAAGGCTATTTTGCGTAATTTTTCTCCCCAACTGGAATTGGAATCTCCAGTAAGTTTTCCTTGGGAGGAAGAGGACAGCCATAATCCGGATTATATGCGCAATAAGGATTGTAAGCTAGGTTAAAATCAATAGTGATACTGTTTTTTCCATCTTGTCGCGCATTGATGTATCTGCCACCACCGTACGTATCGACAGCACTGGTTTCGTCTGCAAACGCCAAAAAGAAATTTCGCTTATCCGGTTCATTCATCGCCTGGAGTAGCAACAGCTTCTCTGTCTTTCCGTTCAGCTCAAATTCAGCCCAAGAATGCTCAATGTACTTCTCCTTTGTCCCATCCGTAAGAGGCACCTCTCTCACTTTCCTGGCTTCTATTGGTACTAGCCTCGCCTTCACTTTATAGGCTGGGTCTATCGGGTAAAAATTCAATTTGGTAAATGTCTGTTTCTGTTCATCAGTCAAAGGAGACTCAAAATTAAAGCGGATAAATTTAAATTGCCTTTCACGCTCAGCTTCAATCCTTTCAATGTAATCTTCAGGACTTTCGGATCCCGTCAACGTATAAACTATCGCAGCAAAAACCACCACGGAGATAATCAGAAGTATAATCGTATTGTTTTTCATGTGTTCATAATTGATTTTTATTAGTCACATGGAATCTCGCATCGTAGATAACCATCCCTCCGTGTGTCGCTATTTTGTCATGCTCGATTTCATAATCAAAGTATGCCGTCATCGGCGAAGCTAAAGTAGCCAACATCTGTAAAAATCACATGGTCAAGCACTGGCAAATCCAACTCTCGTCCAATTTTGACCAATCGCTGAGTAAGTCTCTTGTCTTGATCTGATGGACTTGTATTGCCACTAGGATGGTTATGAACGAGTATAATCGACTGAGCGAGATGCTCTAAAGCAATTTTGAAAACGACCTTCATATCAACAATTGTCCCGGCTGTGCCACCTTGCGAAATTAGATGCTTTTTCATAACCTGATTACCCCTATTTAGCAAAATCAAGTAAAAATACTCGATCTGCTCATCTAGCAATTCTGGCCTCATTAAGTTGTAAATATCCTGAGAACTGGTAATCCGTGGCTTTGTCACAGGCTCAGAATCCTTCCTTCTTCTCCCCAATTCCATCGCCGCTATGATAGAAATGGCCTTGGCTTCCCCTATCCCTTTGAATTTCTTCAGGTCTTGGATTGAGAGTTTTGCTAATGCTCGCAAATCGTAATTAACATCTGCGAGAATATGCTTAGAAAGATCAACTGCACTAACTGAGGGCGTCCCTGAGCCAATCAAGATAGCAATGAGTTCGGCATCGGTCAATGCAGATCTACCTTTGAGGAGAAGTTTTTCACGTGGGCGATCTTCTTCTGCGAGCTGGGAAATTTTGATAGAGGAGTAGGTATCCATAGTGATCAATTAAAAAGTGAGCTATCAATTTAATTACTTCAGGGCACAAAAAAAACCCTGTCTAGCAGGGTTTTAGAGAATTAAAATCTTGAAGGATTAACCTAGTGCGGAAACGAACTTGGCCAATCTTGATTTTTTGTTGCTTGCGTTGTTCTTGTGAATCACATTCTTCTTAGCCAACTTGTCCAACATAGAAGATACTTTCTTGTAAAGCTCAGAAGCCTCCACTTTATCAGTAGTTGCTTTCAATCTTTTGATGAAAGTTCTGGTTGTTTTAGCCTGATATCTGTTTCTCAAACGCTTAGCTTCGTTTGCACGAATTCTCTTAAGAGCTGATTTGTGATTTGCCATATCTTGATATTAAATAAAATTCTTTACGTGTCCCTATTCCGAATCGGAGTGCAAAGTTATTAGAATTTATCAAATCTGCCAAAGGAATTTCAAACATTCCTCTTATGACTAGTCTTTTCTAAATTTAATAATTTGGATAAACACTCCTTACAGGCGCAAATATACCTTTTATCCGGGCATTTACCTGACAAAAAATTTGATTATTTTTAGCTATGAGAATTTTTCTGGTCTGGATATTTTCGCTTTTTTTAATTTCCTCTACACCAATCACCTGGGGGTTTTATGCACATTCTTTGATAAACAGGCTCGCAGTATTTTCTCTTCCTGAGGAAATGATTGGTTTTTACAAACCTCAGATCCAGTACATTACTGAGAACGCAGTGAATCCCGACCGTAGAAGATATGCCGTAGAAGGTGAAGCTGAAAAGCATTTTATCGATCTGGACTATTATGGAGATTCAGCCCTTCTAATCCTGCCAATTTACTGGAATGAGGCAGTGAAAAAATTCTCTGAAGATAGCTTAAGAGCCAATGGAATTGGTCCTTGGTCGGCTTATTTCACGTTTTTAAACCTTACGAAAGCTTTTGAAACCAAAAACTCAGAAGCTATTTTAAGACTTTCTGCTGACTTGGGGCATTACATAGGCGATCTGAACGTGCCGCTTCACACCACGGTAAATTATAATGGACAGTTGACCGATCAAGTCGGAATTCATGGTTTCTGGGAAAGTCGCATTCCTGAGCTTCAAGCAAAAGACTACCCCCTGTGGGTAGGGCAGGCGGACTATGTGGAAAAGCCCCAGCTGGCGCTTTGGGAAGCTGTAGCCGAAGCTCATGCGCAAGTGGACAGTGTATTGTCCATAGAAAAAGAGCTGACAAACTCCTTCTCTCCTGATCAAAAATACAGCTATGAAGAGCGAAACAACTTAACCGTTCGCGTTTACTCACGGGAATTTACCGAAGCCTATGCTCATGCGCTAGACAATCAAATTGAACGGCAAATGAAAAAATCCATTAAAATGATTGCTGATTTTTGGTTTACCGCCTGGGTAAATGCCGGACAGCCTGACTTGTCAATTTTTGATAAAGAGGCTCTTGGAGAAGAAATCATTGTCCCCGACGCAAAGATCAAGGTGAGAAGACATGATAATTAAAAAAATCAGAAAGCTTAAGTATGAAATCTTAAATCCCAGCCTAACTATTCTTCTTTTTCGCATTGATAACCATAGTCGTGAAAATAGCAGTCAGTTCATTAGCTTCCTTTAAAATATTATCCACCCTTTCAAATGAAACTAGAAGGGAATCCTGCACGAGTTCTAACCAAAAAACTGTTTCATCAGCTTCTTCATGTACTACTGACAATTTGGAAATAAATTCAGCTCGAGAACGTCCACGTTGTGAAGATCGATAGTTTGCCCCTATTGAAGTTCCAGATCTTACCAATTGTTTACCAAGCTCAAAACCAACAGTTGTTTTGGGGAATTCTGAAACAAGCTTTATAATTTCAAGAGCAAATTTCTTAGTGCGTTCCTTTAAATCTCTGTCCATTTAATTATACAACTTATATCCATATACCTTTCTACTTGCAATTTTTCTGCTTTACCGCAAATCTAACTGACTTTTTCTTCCTCCTAATGCCGGCCAGTATAGAGGTTTCAGACTTCTGATTTAATAATTCTGACTTTGTATTTCAAACTTCTACTTCCGACTTCAAATACGCCGAAATCGCTTTCCCTAGCCTTCTAAACGTACTTTTAAAAACTTCCTCATTTTCCTCCAAAAGCGTCACTCGAAACCCCCTAAGGTCGGAGCAGAAGGAAGAAATCGGTACCACACAAATCTGTTCTGCTGCCAATAAATTATAGACAAAGCGCTTGTCCAAAGGCATATCTTTTTCCTCTAGCCAGGAATCCAGCAAGCTTTTCAATTTTTCATCTTCTATAGGCAGCAACTGATCTTCCTTCAATACGCCTTCGTCAAATACAATGGTATTATAAAAAGCTCCTTGAGTGGGATTAAACTTGATTCCCGGAATATCTCCCAATATCTCCAGCATCCAGTCGCTCCGCATTCCGATCTGAGCATTTGCTTCTTCCCTATACTTGAAGTAAGCGGGATGCTTCATGATTTTAGGTATCGCGAGTTGTGGCAAAATAGTAGCGCAAACTTCAATCATTTTGGCATTTTCCAGCGTCTGGCAAAGCTTTGAAAACTCCTTGGAGGATTCCCTATTGTAGAATTCCATCCAACCACATCGTGAGCCCGGCCAAGGGAATTCCTTAGAAATACCCTTCAAGGAAATCGCCGGCCTATCTCCGATTACTTCTGCCAATGGAACTGCTGTAATCCCATTATACGTGATATTTTGATAAATCTCATCTGTAATCAAAAGGAGACTGAATTCCTCTGCTATCTTCACAAAAGCCTCTAAAACCTCTTTTGGATACACCATCCCCGTTGGATTATCTGGATTGATAATCAAGATTCCGACTATGGATGGGTTATATCGAACTTTCAAATACAAGTCCTCCATATCAGGAAGCCATTGATTATCCGGATCAAGTTTGTAGGTAATCGGAGCAGCATTGGCATGTGCCGCTTCAGCCGAACTGTGTGTGCTATATGCTGGGGATGGACCGATGATCCTAGCTGTAGGAATCAAAAACTGGTATAGCTTAGCGATAGCATCACCCAATCCATTAAAAAACAAAATATCTTCTGCGGTGATCTGGGCACCACCTTTTTCATTGTTAAGATCAGCAAGAAAATTACGTGTCTCCAACATGCCTTTGGAATCCGCATAACCATATGTTTTGTCGTCTTTCATCAGGTCAGAGATAATCTCCTTCATCCAATCTGGCACACGATTGCTCTTCTGAATGGGATCTCCAATATTTTCCCAGGTCATGGAATACCCCAAGGCTTCCACTTGACGTGCTTTCTTGACTATTCCACGAATTTCATAGGATAATTCTTCTGCTCCGGGTCTGAGGAGTAACTGTCTCATAGGTCTGTTAGGCTGACTGCAAAATATTTCAGGTGCAAAGAAACAAAAAAGAGAAACGAAACTATCTCCCAGCATCGAAATACTGAATATTTCTGCCTATTGCAGAAGTCAATCAAATATAATTTGCCCTGACTTTGTTGCAATATTTGATGAAAAATGCCCTGACTTTGTGACAAAGATCAAGATCGATGTATAACTCTTTGTAAATAAACATTCAAACAAATGTTATTGTACCCATTACAATGGCTAAAACCAGAAGCCACTTTGAACCCGAAAAAGATTAAAATACTGCACCAAAGTCAGAAAGATTATTACGATGAAAGGCAAGCCATAGAGGGGTTCGATAGGCTTTTTTCATTTTTTTTATAAGTACTTTATCATAATGAGGCCTTATCCTTCTTATTTTATGTAATCCAGCTATAATTTGGATAGCCTGAGAAAGGACTATTCAGACCATAGCTAGGGCTGAATAATTTGGTCAACTATCATCTTTTTCTAATTTCTCGCATTTATTTAACCTCCCGCTGATCTTGTCCAAAACTTCTTCTGGATACCCCATATCCCGCAACACAAAAACAGCATTGGTGCTATCCAAAACGCCTGATCTGAGCCGGAAATCGTATTGATATTTGCCAGACACATCCTCTCCGGTAAAATAGAAAAACATAAAATCAGGTAGTCCATCTACCAGCTCCAAATCATGGGTCGTGGCGATCACTATAGAATTCTCCTGTGCAAGAGTCTGCAGGACTTCTGAAGAGATCACCAACCGCTCCCTGCTGTTCGTTCCCTTGAAAATCTCATCTATCAACAGCAAGTTAAATCCTTGTTCATTATCGACAGCAAGCATTTCTTTCATCGTCTCCGCCTCACTGTAGAAATAACTTTTGTCGCTTTCCAACTCATCAAAAGTCTGGATAGAAGAATAGATACGTAGCTTTGGAAGTATCATTTCTGCAGCAAAAACAGAATTAATAGTCTGTGCCAATAGGCAATTCAAGCCAATAATCCTTAGAAAGGTACTTTTCCCTGACATATTTGCGCCTGTGATCAAAACACCATTTTGATTAACCTGAATAGAATTTCGGATAGCATCTGAAAGCAAGGGATGAAACATGCCTTTGCCATTTATTTCCAGCGTATCATTCTCTGAAGGCAAAGTGATCGACGGATCTGAATTTTTAAGTTCCCGAACGGATAGCGCAAAATCGAGATAAGCAATGAGTTCAAAATTCTTTTCAATTGCACTTCTCTTCTCTCCTATATCTTTGAGAAGCGAATAATAAAAAAGGGTTTCGATCAGGAATGCAGCTTTGATCAATTCTGAAATATATCCCGCCAATTCAGCTAATTCACCAAACCCTTTCATTCTTGGTTTAAGCACGGATGCCTTAAAAATTAGAGAGCCCAGGCTTTCGGTTTTGGGCTGCTTTGTCAAAGTGATTTTTTGTTTTTTTGACTCTTTGAGAATGATTTGCGACGTGGCTAACATTTCTCCCAGCTGCCCAAATGTGCCTGATTCCAAAGACACATTCAGTTTGCTCCAATAGTGGATAATAAAATTGGAGGTGATCAACAGGATCGCAGGAAAAATCATCGATTGAGTGATAAAAGAAGCTACTACTCCAATAAATGAAAGAGCTGAAAGGAAATAAAACACAAGAATAAACCATGGATTTTTAGGTGTCTCTCTTTGAAAAACATTACACAAAAAATAGGAATCATTCTTGGCCAATCCATCTAGCTTACTCATCAAAAATGATTCAAACTTAGGGTTTTGCTCAAATGCCTGAATTGTTAATTCTAAATTTTTATCTACTAAAGATCCCTGTTTCACCAATCGAAGCGAAGAATACAGGTATTGCTGCCCGTATTTGGTAATGGTATGATCGATTTTGAAAAAAACCTCATCCAAGCCTAGGTCATTCCAAAGCTTGGAGGAAATATTCTGGAAAAAACCAGTCTTATCATTTTGCTGATAATACTTGCTGATCCTCTCAAAATCCAAATCGTTTGATTTCTTCATAAACCTCTAAAATGATTAACTATTTAAAAATTCAAGGGCTAAACTAAACCAATACAAAATAAAAACCTTGTCCAAGCCTGATCAAAATACTCAAAGAAACGTTACGTTTTTTAACAAAACTTACAACACATGCATTTAGATTTGGTCAGAAAAAATCTTCCCACTCCTAAAATCATTACATTTGATTAAACTCGATTCGTATGTTAACTAAGACATTGATAAAAAAACAATTAGAGAAACTTCCTGAGGAGTTTTCTTTAGACGACTTGATAGAGCATTTAATTCTAGTACAGAAATTAGAAAGTGGGCTCAAAGATTCCGAGGAAGGTAAAGTGATTTCAGAAGAAGAACTGGATCAAGAAGTTAACAAATGGTTCGAGTAAACTGGACAGATCAAGCCGTAAACGATCTGAAAGAAATTGCCGAATACATTAGTAAGGACTCCAAACGATATGCTAAAATTCAAATCCAAAGAATAAGGCAAAGAACCCATATTCTGAAACAATATCCACTCGCTGGCCAAAAACTAGAAATTTTTGGTGAGTTAAATATTCGACAACTCGTCGAGGGGAGGCTGAGTTTGGATGTAGAATAAATATTAATAATTTAGTTTCCCTTCGCGAGGGGTACCCCTCGCGAAGGGAAGGACAGAGTTTAGCTAACACTCCCTCCTCTACCGTACAAAAGGAGATACTAAGGTAGATATTTTGACCATTCATCATTCCGCTAGGGATTTAAATCGAAAAAAATCTACTTTTTTAGTTCAATTTTCACGGTAAATAAACCTCCGAAGTCTTTCCAACTCCGGAGGTTTACATTTTAAGCGTTTTGAATTCAGCTTTCAGCCTTTATTTAAGGTTCTTATATCGAATCCTCTTCGGCTCCACATCACCTAGGCGCTTTTTCTTATTCTCTTCGTAATCGGAGAAGTTGCCTTCAAACCACACCACTTGAGAATCGCCTTCAAACGCCAGAATATGCGTGCAAATCCTATCCAAAAACCATCTGTCGTGGGAAATCACCACTGCGCAGCCACCGAAGTTTTCCAAAGCTTCTTCCAGCGCACGAAGTGTGTTCACATCCAAGTCATTGGTAGGCTCATCGAGCAATAACAGGTTTCCGCCTTCTTTCAGCGTCAGTGCCAGGTGAACTCTGTTGCGCTCTCCACCGGAAAGCACACCGACCTTCTTCTCCTGATCACCTCCACCGAAGTTAAACTTGCTCACATAAGCCCTTGCATTTACTTCCTTATTGCCAAGCATCATCAGTTCATTTCCTTCGGAAATCGTCTGATAAACTGTCTTATTTGGATCTAGGGAATCATGGCCTTGATCCACATAGGCCAATTGCACTGTTTCTCCGACTTCGAAATTTCCTGCATCTGGTTTTTCTTGCCCAGTAATTAGCTTGAAAAGCGTGGATTTACCTGCTCCATTTGGCCCGATCACACCTACAATCCCGCCTTGAGGCAAGGCAAAAGTCAGGTTTTCAAAAAGAAGCTTGTCTCCAAAAGCTTTAGAAACACCATTTACTTCGATCACTTTCGCCCCGAGACGCGGCCCTGGAGGGATAAATAGCTCGAGTTTCGCTTCTCTTTCTTTAGACTCCTCTCCCACTAGTCTATCATAGGCACTCAATCGAGCTTTACCTTTTGCCTGACGGGCTTTTGGAGTCATTCTAATCCACTCCAATTCTCGTTCAAGTGTTTTCTGACGCTTGGATTCCGTCTTCTCTTCTTGCTTCAATCGGTTTTGCTTCTGATCCAGCCATGAGGAATAATTTCCTTTCCAAGGAATCCCTTCACCACGATCAAGCTCAAGAATCCAACCCGCCACATTATCCAAGAAATACCTATCGTGGGTTACTGCGATTACGGTTCCTTTATAATTTTTCAAGTGTTGCTCCAGCCAATGCACCGATTCCGCATCCAAATGGTTGGTAGGCTCATCGAGTAGTAGCACATCTGGCTCTTGCAAAAGCAAGCGACACAGCGCCACCCTCCTCTTTTCTCCACCTGAAAGGTTCGCGACGCTAGCATCACTAGGAGGAAGCCTGAGTGCATCCATGGCTTTGTCCAACATGACATCAAGTTCCCATGCATTGGCAGCATCAAGCTTCACCTGCACCTCTCCTTGCTTGTCGATAAGCTTATCCATGGCATCAGGATCTTCCATCAGAGCCGGATCCATGAATTTCTCGTTAATGGCTTCAAATTCCTTCAGCAAAGCCACCGTCTCATGGACGGCCTCTTCCACTACCTCCTTCACTGTTTTGGTCGGATCAAGTTTTGGCTCCTGCTCCAGCATACCTACTGTGTAGCCTGGAGACCAAACCACTTCACCCTGGAATTCCTTGTCCATTCCGGCGATGATTTTCAATAGGGAGGATTTACCTGAACCATTCAGACCAAGAACTCCGATTTTGGCTCCATAAAAAAATGAGAGGTAGATGTCTTTTAGAACTTTTTTCTGTGGCGGATAGATTTTTGAAACCCCTGCCATAGAAAAGATGATTTTTTCTGAACTCATGCGTTATATTTTTACTTAGAAATTGCACTTAAGAATCAAAGATGGCAAAAAAACCGCTTTTTTAGGATAAGTGCTTTTGAATTAATTAATTTGCGGAAATTCGAAAACCGCCACCTAACCTACTGTAAAGCAATGGAGCATCCTTATGGATATATCAAAAACGACAAAGTTTATTTGAGGGGATTTTTGGGACAGGAAGATAGGGTAATCGGTGAAGTAAAAGAAGATGAGGCCTCTACGTTAAAGTATTTTGAGGGTCGATTTGAACTACTCAAAGATAAAGTCGCCAAACTGAAAAATGACATTCAGGAGAACCAAAACAAAGGTTCCTTCCTGATGAAACTTATTCACCTGAGAGAATCTCTTATGCATTCTGATGCACTTGGGGATTTTGAACCACTTATCAAGGAACTTCGAGAGCAAGAAGATTACCTGAATGAGATCATACAGGTGAATCGAATCAAAAACCTTGAGGTTAAGAAAGCTTTAATTCTAGAAGCCGAAGAAAGAAAGGACGATACTGACTGGAAGGAAACCACTGAGTTTTATAAAGAACTCAAACTTCGCTGGATCAAAACTGGCCCTGTTGACAAAGAAAATCAAGAAGAAGTGGAGAACACTTTCAATGAAATTGTGCAGCATTTCTTTGAGAATAGAAGACATTTCTTCGAAGGGCTTGCGCTACAGGCAGAGGAAAACATCAAAGTGTACGAAGCATTGGTTGTTCAGGCAAGAGAAGCACATGATTTCCCTGATGCCAAAATTGCCTTTGACATCTCAAAGAAAATCCAACGTCAGTGGAAAGAAGCCGGAAAAGTACCAGCGGAAAAGAGACAGCCGCTCTGGGACGAGTTTTCGAAATTAAACAATCGTATTTTCTCCCGATATAAAAGAACACTCCAAACCGGCCCTCAGATGAACCCTCGGGAACTAATGCGGAAGGTGGAGACATTAACCGAAGAGATCAAAGGTCTTGCGGGGAAACCTACATCTTACGAACTCGTAGGAAGAGCCAAAGTAATTCAGGAAGAATGGAGGAAACTACCACCGCGAAAGCCTAAAGAAGCAAATTTGATAGTCCGATCATTTCAATTCTTCTCAGATATCGTATTTGAGAAAGCTTTCCTTGAAAAGCTAGTTCATGGAAAGTATGCTGACTTTGATGAAAAACCAGAAGCAGAGCAAATTCAAATAAAAACTGCTTTATTAAAAGATTTATTGCACAGAGATCAAACTGAGCTGGAAGCGGCACAAAACAATACGGAGAATTTCCGCGTTCAGTCGGCTGATTTTGACATTATGATGAAGAAGAAATTATTTGCGGTGAAAAGGAAAGTTGATGTTAAAAATTATATTTTGAAACAACTTTCTTTTAAATAATCTATACAACGCTGAATATTTCAAAAAAAGAATAATTTTGCAACCCTTAAACTCCGGAACTCCTTTAAAATAAACACTATGTACTGGACACTCGAATTAGCATCCTATTTAGAGGATGCACCCTGGCCAGCCACCAAGGATGAATTAATTGATTATGCCATCCGATCCGGCGCACCAATGGAAGTAGTAGAAAATCTACAAGAATTAGAAGATGATGGAGAACCTTATGAGACCATCGAAGAGATTTGGCCTGATTACCCGACCAAAGACGACTTCTTTTTCAACGAAGACGAATATTAAAATTGAAAGCCCTGAGTGTTCGGGGCTTTTGCTTTTTGTGACCGCAAAGCGCATAAAGATTTTCGCAGAGGACGCTATTTATTCATTAAAATTTTGAAGTGGTCTAGGCTACTAAGTCTGGTTCAGTCTTCAGACTTGGACCTATAATAATGAAGTCTCCTGACTTCTATGGACTAGTTTTTTGACATGGCAGTCTGAAGACTGCATTAAGTTGAGGCACAAGTCTGAAGACTGGCGCCAATATGTCACTGGTAGCTATAATCCCAACACCTGCCTCAGTCTGGAATAGCCTGTTTTACTCACTGGCACCTTTTCGCCACCCCGGAGCAACACCAAGTAATTATCACGCTCGTAGGGCTCTATTTTGGTGATTTGATTCAAGTTGAGAAGAAAGGATCTATGCACGCGAACAAACTTGGCGGGATCCAGTGCTTCCTCAAGAGACTTCATAGTCATCTTCTTCAGATAGGTTCCAGAGGATGTATGTATGGCGATGTAATCATCTTCAGCTTCAAAGAAATTCACCTCGTGGGTAGGAATAATTTTTATTTCGTTCTTAACGCGTACCACCAGACGATTTCTTTTCTCAGCCATCTCATTCAATTTCTGGGTTGACTCAACTTCGCGTCCTTGCTGAGCAAGAAACTTGTCTATGGCTTGGGAAAATCTATCTTGGGAAAACGGTTTGAGTAAATAGTCTATGGCCATCGCATCAAAGGCTTTCAAGGCATATTGATCAAAGGCGGTAGTAAAAATAACTGCAGGAGGTGAATCAAGTAATTCCAACATTTCGAAACCTGTGATTTTAGGCATTTGCACATCCAGAAATATTAAATCGGGTTCATGCTCTTGTATGGCTTTGAGTCCCTGAAATCCATTCTGGCATACAGCAACAAGTACAAATTGAGGGAATTTTGCTAAAAATTCCTGGACAATACTCGCAGCCAAAGGCTCGTCATCGATGATTAACGTCTTGATCATTTCTGCTGGGGAATTTTTAAAATTACGGTAAAAAGTGAGTCTGTTGATTTAGACTCCAGCAAGTCCTTTCTGCCAAAAAGCAAAAACAACCTGCGATCCACTGAGCTCAGACCAAAGCCAGTTCCTTTTGGTGCTACCACTTCTGGATCGAAGGGATTATCGATTTGCAACATCAAGTAATTTTGTTCTTTGAAAGCATGAAGCGTTATCCTTACATCTTCAGTGATACCATAAAGTCCGTGTTTGATTGCATTTTCGAGGAGAGGCTGAATCAACAGCTGGGGCAAACGCATGTGCTTTACCTCCTCGGTCACATCAAAGACAACCTCTAACCTATGTCCAAAGCGTACCCGCTCAATATCAAGGTACATCTTCAGGTAGCTCAATTCCTCTTCCAGACCCACCCACTGCTGGTGATCTTTTCGGATGGTTCCACGAAGAAAATCCGAAAGCTGTAGCACCATCTCCCTTGCTTTCTGAGGCTGTGAAACTGTCAGCGCACTAATCGAATTGAGGCTATTAAACAAAAAGTGAGGCTGAAGCTGTTGGCGCAGCTGTGTCAACTCTGCCTCTCTGGAAAGTTCATTCATCATTGCCTCCCTTTTCTGAGCTTCACCCTGCTGCTCTAGCTTTGACACCACGATGGCGATTAGAGCCACCAGTACCTCCGCCAAACCCAAAATCGTCCAACGAAGGTAAAAGTGAGATTTGAGAAAGACCAGATAAACTTCCTTATCCGAATACACCCACATAAGCAAGAATTGATGACCTAAAACTGCAACGAGACTAAACAAGAGTGGCAATCCCAGCAGCAACCAGTTGTTACTTCCTTTGGGAATATAAAAGCCAAAAACCCTGTCCAGCATAGTTACTCCCAGAGAAAAAAGTAAAGCAAAAACCAAGGAATCTACGATGGCCGTAGATTGGTCAATGCCATAGAACATGAGCAATCCAAACGTACTAAGAAACCAGATTACTCCGGCTCCTTGGACGATCCAATTACTTTTTGAAGGGTTTGAAAATGCTCTTGAAAACAAAAGTTTAGAGATTTAAAGAAAGGAATTTCGTTAATATGATTTGATTTCCAAACCTCCGAAGAAGACTGTCCCTCTTATCACCAATATTTTATCTAGATCTACTTCAGACTGACGATACACGCGCTTATCTTCTACTCCCGCAGCAATATTGGTCACTTCTACACGCACATCCCAATGTGGAGGCACGACTAATTTGATAGCGCCGAATATCACATCAACTTGAAGCGTCACCATACCAGTAAAGTCTGACTGCGTAAGGTCTAAATCAATACCACCAAATGCAGCTGTCAGTTTTCCTCCTTGGAAATTCTTAGTCAGCATACGCTTATTGATTCCGCTCATAATAGAATCTATGGAAACACTATCCGAATAGCTGGTTCCAGAAACTCCTGACATACCTGCATAGGATTTAGCACCCGAAGATTCGCTTGAGAATGTTGTCTTCCCTTCTTTGCTGTATTCTTCAGAGGAAGAAGTTGCGCTGGATGATGGATTAGACTTAGCTCGTATTTTTTCCTGAATATCACTGAGTACCTGTTGTTCCTTTCGTTTCTGGGTGATCAGATAGATTCCCACTGCAATCAAGGCTATCGGAAATATGAAGCGCTGCAACCCAAAATTAAAATTAAACTCCCGCTCAAGGAGAAAGTATGCCCCGAGACCTAGCATCATTACTCCAAAAAAGCTTTTGAACTCATGCTTGACCAGTGTAATCACACCGATGGCAATTAATATCATTGGCCATGAGAGTAACCAATCCGGGTAAAAAACATCCAATTTCCTAAGTAAAATAAGGACTCCGACAGCTAGGATTATGAATCCGAAGATTACACCTCCATCATTGTTGTTGATACGATTTCGTCTCATCTTTTTATTGTTTTATTGATGATCGAAAGTACAGTGCAGCTTGACACTCTGAAACAAATAAAAGGTCAAACCATCCAAAAAGTCGGTGAATCCTATTAAAAAGTCGGTGAAGTTTCATTAGGAAATCTTACCTATCGGGCATTAGTTTAGTGGCAATATACGCTGCATAATCCATGTCCTCAGGCGTGGTAATCTTGATATTTTCTCCGTTGCCAGAGATCAAAGTCACTTGCCAGCCTTGGTTTTCGTAGACCGTAGCATCATCGGTAAACTGCTGCAGTTCAGTCACTGCGAAAGCCTTCTTGATTTTATCCACTTGGAATGTCTGCGGAGTCTGCACCAATCGAAAATATTGTCGCTCCTCATAAAATGATTTTCCATCGTCCGTCAACTTACGAATAGAATCTTTCAGCGCAATCACGGCTATGGCACTTCCATTTCGCTCGGCTACATCAAAGCTTTCTGAAATAACTGTCTCGGCCACAAATGGTCTCACTCCATCATGAATCGCTACAAGCTTAGTGTCAGCATTCAGTGCATTCAACCCATTTCTTACCGATTGAAATCTGGAATTGCCACCAGCAATCAGGCGATGAGGCAAGGTGAATTTATATTCCGAACATAATTCTTCCCAATACAAAAAATCACTCTCCGGCAAAACCAAAATCAAATCACAAGATGGATCTACCCGATAAAAAACAGAAAGTGTACGCATCAATACAGGTATTCCAGCCACGGGTAAGTATTGCTTGGCAATCGGCCCACCCATTCTTGTACCTCTTCCTCCTGCTACCAGGATTGCAGCTTTATTTGTCATACTAATTTTTCGCAAAAGTAAGGGTTCATATCTCCATAGCCATTACTGCAAAGTTATATCTGTGTGACCATAAAAAAAGCTCCGTTTCGGAGCTTTCAGTAGTTAAAGAATTAACATCGCATCTCCGTATGAGAAGAATCGATATTTTTCTTTGATAGCTTCTTTGTATGCTTTCATGACCAAATCATAGCCTCCAAAAGCTGATGCTGTCATCAGCAAAGTGGATTCTGGTAAGTGGAAATTTGTAATAAGAGAGTTGGCAATTTTGAATTCGTATGGTGGAATAATAAACTTATCAGTCCATCCACTACTCGCTTTCAATCGACCATTTGCTGTGACAGAAGACTCAATTGTTTTCAAAGAAGTAGTACCCACAGCTACCACTCTCTTTTTAGCATCCAACGATCTATTCACCAACTCAACAGTTCCATCAGGAATGCTATAGTTTTCGGAATCCATTTTATGCTTAGTCAGATCTTCCACATCCACCTGCCGGAAAGTACCCAAGCCAACGTGAAGCGTAATAGGAGTCACATCCACGCCTTGAAGCTCTAGTCGTTTCAGCAAATGTGGCGTAAAGTGTAAGCCGGCAGTAGGCGCAGCTACAGCACCCACGTTTTTAGCGAATACAGTTTGGTATCTTTCTTTATCTTCTGCTTCTACTTTTCTCTCAATAAATTCTTTCAAAAGGGGTGTCTCGCCAAGTGTATCGATAGTTTTGTGAAATTCTTCCTCGGTTCCGTCAAATAAGAAACGGATTGTTCTTCCTCTAGAAGTAGTATTGTCTATCACCTCTGCTACTAGGTCAGAATCTCCGAAATAAAGCTTGTTGCCAACTCTGATTTTTCGGGCTGGATCTACCAAAACATCCCAAAGTTTCAATTCAGCGTTTAATTCTCTCAATAGAAAAACTTCGATTTCTGCACCGGTTTTTTCTTTGTTTCCGTATAATCTGGCAGGGAAAACTTTAGTGTCATTAGTGACAAAGACATCACCCTCACCGAAGTAGTCGGTAATATCTTTAAAAACTCTGTGTTCAATTTTACCTGTATCTCGATGGAGCACCATCAATCTGGACTCATCCCGATTTGCTGCAGGATAAAGAGATATTAGTTTCTTTGGAACGTCAAATTTGAAATCCGATAATTTCATAGAATAAGTTAAATGTCTTGGTGATTTAGAATAACTCTAAAAAATGCAAAGATACTAACAAAATCAGGCAAATTCAGCTATCTTGACAAATTGTTTTAAACCAACTACTAAGGTATGCTCTTTTTCAAACTCACATGGGAAAGTTTTCGCTTCGCGATTTCAGCATTAAAAACCAATCTCACACGCACTATATTATCACTTTTGGGAGTTACGGTGGGTATTTTCGCTATTATAGCGGTATTTACCCTAGTAGATTCTCTAGAGAATAATATAAAGTCTTCCTTCTCATTTTTGGGCACTAATGTGATGCGTGTAGACAGATTCCCTTTTTCAAATGGCCCGCAAGAATATCCCTGGTGGAAGTATTTCCAAAGACCGCCGGGCAATGTAGCTGAATATGAATTCCTACAGCAAAGACTTACATCCGCAGAAGCGGTCACTATCTCAGCTTCTTCCACTACTACGGTGAAAGCAGGAAGCAATGCCTATCAAGGCATGTCCCTCACAGGAGCTGTTTACTCTTATCAGGATGTTTATGAAATCTCCTTAGAAGAAGGAAGATACTTCTCACAGTCCGAAATCAATGCCTCCAGAAACTTTGCAATCATTGGAAGAAAAATAGCAAACACCCTCTATCCGCAGCAAGAAGTCCTCGGGAAGCAAATCAAAATAAAGGGAATGAATTTCACTGTGATCGGTGTATTTGAAGAAGAAGGCGAAGGACTATTTGATACACCATCTAAGGATGAAGCATGCCTGATTCCCTATGGAGCTTTTGGCAAAATGTACTATACCGGGAGAAATGGTATGGAACCGACTATCGCTGTCAAAGGAATGGAAGAAGACATTGGATTAGTTGCTCTGGAGAATGAAATGACAGGTTTGCTGCGTGCCAAACGAGGCTTGAGGCCTAGAGATGAGGACAACTTTGCGCTGAACAAAACGGAGTTTATCCAGAATGCCATTGGGTCGATTTTCGATGTAATCTCCGTAGCAGGATGGGTAATCGGAGGCTTTTCGATTCTGGTAGGTGGATTTGGAATTGCTAATATCATGTTTGTATCCGTCCGTGAACGAACTAATATCATTGGTATCCAAAAGTCCTTGGGGGCAAAAAATTACTTCATTCTTTTCCAATTTCTATTCGAATCAGTTTGTCTGAGTTTGATAGGTGGGATCACTGGGATTGTTATCGTCTATTTCCTGACTTTTGTCCAATTGGGTAGCTTGGAGATCATTCTTTCTTTCAAAAATATAATGCTAGGACTTGGTGTTTCTACCCTTATTGGTGTTGTTTCCGGGATCGTGCCAGCCACACTTGCCGCACGAATGGATCCAGTAGAAGCGATCAGAACAACCTAGTATCCAGTCCGGTCCACGCATAAAAATAGGTTGCTCAAGTGTTGAGCTGCCTATTTTTATGCTGGTGCTGGGAATTCTGAAATTGGAATACCTTATTCTTTCTCTACTACTTCACTTGCACCCTTTGCCGATAATCCAGATGCTGCCTTGATCTTCACTTCTAGCTCATCCATCAATTCAGGATTATCAAGAAGAAGAATTTTCACAGATTCGCGACCCTGACCAAGTTTCTCCCCATTGTAAGAAAACCAGGAGCCTGCTTTTTTGATAATATCCAATTCCACTCCTAGGTCAATGATTTCCCCTACTTTGGAGATTCCTTGCCCATACATGATGTCAAATTCTACCACTTTAAATGGAGGTGCTACTTTATTTTTTACTACTTTCACCTTGGTTCTATTGCCCAGGATACTATCGGCACTTTCTTTGATTTGCCCTATTCTCCTGATATCCAATCGTACAGAAGCATAGAATTTAAGCGCATTGCCGCCGGTGGTCGTCTCTGGATTCCCGAACATAACTCCGATCTTTTCACGAAGTTGGTTAATGAAAATACAGGAACAGCCAGTCTTGTTGATCGCACCTGTCAGCTTACGTAACGCCTGAGACATCAGTCTAGCCTGTAAACCCATTTTGCTATCTCCCATATCGCCTTCTAGTTCGCTTTTGGGTACCAAAGCCGCCACAGAATCTATCACAATAATATCAATAGCTCCAGACCGGATCAAATGCTCTGCGATTTCAAGTGCTTGCTCGCCGTTATCTGGCTGAGAGATCAGTAGGTTTTCCGTATCAATGCCCAGTTTTTCCGCATAGCTCTTATCAAAAGCATGCTCAGCATCAATGAAGGCTGCTAGACCACCGGCCTTTTGCGCTTCAGCAATACAATGTAGGGTCAAAGTGGTTTTACCTGAAGATTCTGGCCCATATATCTCAATGACTCGACCACGCGGTATGCCACCTATACCTAGAGCGATGTCCAACCCCAATGAGCCTGTAGAGATAGCTGGAATATCCACTACTTTGTTGTCACTAAGCTTCATTACGGTGCCCTTTCCGTAAGTTTTGTCCAACTTATCTATAGTCAGCTGCAAGGCTTTTAGTTTTTCGGCGTTGTTACTCATGCGTTTTGAATTTATAAAATCAATTGTTAAGTGAAAGTAAATAATCAACAGACCATTACCAAGATGGACTTGTCTATTGTTTTAGGACACTAAATTCGTAATTTTAATTGCCTTTCGGCACGTTTTTTCGTAATACCTATAGAATACTGCTCTTTTCGTCAGGTATTGTCAATATAATTTATGAAAAGAATCCTCGGATTACTCACACTCTTTATTTGCTTCACCCTATCCGATCTCTCAGCGCAGGGGTCAGGAGGCAATCCCTCCTTTACTTTTGGGGAGGAATTGTCATTTGAAGTTTCTTATGGGTGGCTAAATCTTGCTGATGCAAAAATGCAGATTTCCAAAAGAGCTCAAGATCAGAATGAGAAACCCCACTACAAGATTGACGTGTATGGCAAGACCAAAGGGGCCGCGACTATATTTGGAAAAGTAAATGACAACTGGGGTACATATCTAGATGTTGAAACTATTTTACCTTCCTTATCCTATCGACACATTGAAGAAGGAAAATACAGAAAGCATGAGATTGTTCACTTTGACCAGCAAAATAAGAAAGCTACCATGAAGCTTTTTGACAAAGAGAACAGAAATCTGAAAGAAACTAAGGACTTTAATCTACCCGGACAGGTGCAGGACTTAGTGAGCGGGTTTTATTATTTGAGATCACAAAATCTACAGGATTTGAAAATGGGAGATGTCATCTTAATCCGTGGATTCTTTGACAAAGAAATATATAACATAAAGTTAATCTACGAAGGCACCGAAACCTTGGACACAAGCCTGGGCAAGAAGGAAACTTATATATTCTCACCCCAACTCCCAAAGAACAAACTATTCAGAGGGGAGTTTCCTGTGAAAGTGTGGGTAACGAAGGATCAGAACAAAATACCTGTGAAAATCAAAGCCAACCTCTTTATCGGCTCTCTGAATTTAGACATTATTTCTGCGAAGGGTTTGAAAAACAATTAATTCAAAATGGCATAACACAGGGATAACATAGTCCTGTATTTACCAAATATTCATGTCATTTTCATGGTGAAGGATAGGCATTGACAATCTATTGTTTGGCTGCAATCCTTAAATATTTCTTAATTTTAAGCCAAACATTAAGAAATCACTAATGAGCGATAAGCAAAAAATCAAAGTTCTGGTAGTTGACGACGAACCTGATATTGTTGAAATCCTGAAATACAATCTTCAAAAAGAAGGCTACGAAGTAGCAACTGCAGAAGATGGAATGAAAGCGGTAAAAATCGCCGCGAAATTTTTGCCTGATGTGATTCTACTGGACATCATGATGCCCATTCAAGATGGGGTAGAAACTTGCCTACAGATACGACAGATCACCGAACTCAAGAACACGTTCATCATTTTCCTTACAGCACGCATGGAAGAATATTCTGAAGTGGCGGCATTTGATGTGGGAGCAGATGATTACATCACCAAACCTATCAAGCCAAGAGCTCTGATGAGTAGAATTTCCGCATTGTTCAGACGAGAATCCAAAAAGGAGCAAGAGCAGATTCAGATCAAAATCAGAGATCTTATCATAGACCGAGGCAGCTATACCATCGATAAAGCAGGAAAGACCATCACTCTGCCCAAGAAAGAATTCGAGCTTTTGTATTTCCTAGCCAAAAACCCTAATATCGTTTTCAGTAGAGATGAATTGCTCCAAAATATATGGGGTGCAGATGTATTCGTATTGGCAAGAACCGTCGATGTCCATATCCGGAAAGTGCGAGAAAAAATAGGAGAAGACTATATCACTACTGTAAAAGGTGTAGGCTATAAATTCGAATTAGGGCAATAAATGTTTACCACTTCCAGAGGAATTTCTTTGATCCTGGCTTTAGCCATTTCGGCTCTGGTAGCTGCATTTTTGTCTTTGATGGATGGAGCTAATCCCATCTTGCTCTTTGTAGCATGGGGCGTCTCTTTTTCATCCTCTTACCTGCTGATCTCATTCATGTTAGAATTTCTGATTTTCAAGGAAATCGGAGATATCTATTCCCTAATGGAAAAAATCCAGCGAAAAGACTTGTCTGAAGTCGGTGAAAAAGGAAGAAAAGGGTCCATCTCTCCCCTACGGAAAATCAATAAAGTCATCAACTCTTACGCCATAGCCCGCCAAAAAGAAATTGACACCCTACAAAAAAACGCTGTGTTCCGCCGGGAATTTATCGCTGATATTTCTCATGAGCTGAAAACCCCGATTTTCGCTACACAAGGATATATCCATACGCTTTTGGATGGAGCCATCGACGATAAGCAGGTGCGCATGCGTTTCTTGAAGCGTGCAGCTAAAAGCTTAGACTCCTTAGACATATTGGTGCAAGATCTCCTGACGCTCAATCAGATGGAAAGCGGAGTGATCAAATTCAATTTCACTGAATTTGACCTCAAAGAACTTTTGGATGAAGTCATTGAGGAGCTAGAACACAAAGCTTCTAAGCGTGAGATGCACATAGAATTTGAATTTGATCAGCATCAAAAGCATATCACCTCCGGTGACCGGCAGAAGATCTATCGTGTATGCCAAAATCTCATTTTCAATGCCATGAAATACAATCAAAATGGTGGCGAGGTGAATATCACACTGAGGACGATGAAAAACACCCTTCAAGTCGATATAAAAGACGACGGTCAGGGAATCCCACCAGAAGATTTGAAGCGGATTTTTGAGAGATTCTATCGCGTGGAGAAAAGCCGAAATAAAAAAGAAGGTGGAACTGGCTTAGGATTGGCTATTGTAAAGCATATTCTTGAAGGACATAAAAGCAAGATTTCGGTAAGCTCTACTGTTGGAAAAGGGTCTATTTTTAGTTTTTCGCTTCCATTGGTGAAAATCGACACTCCTGAAGAAAAACTTAAAGTGGTAACTCCCTAAGAATAAAACCTACAGTAGTTTTATAGCCATCCTTTTTTCTCTACTTTTGCAGCCTCAATTGAAGAGGCAGGAGAATCCATGAAGAAAGTAGATTTTGAAAATCTTATTCAGTTTGAAAACGAGGATTACTTGGTAATCAATAAACCGCCGTACCTATCAAGCTTAGACGATAGGCACGAAGCGCAGAACATCTTAGACCTAGCCAAGACACACACCCCCGATTCCCAACTGTGTCATCGATTGGATAAGGAAACTTCAGGATGTCTAGTGATTGCCAAGAATCCAGCGGCCTACAGGCATTTGGCCATGCAGTTTGAAAGCAGAAAAGTAAACAAAGTCTATCATGCAGTGGTGGAAGGGATCAAGGAATTCAGCGATGAGCTGGTGGACCGAAACCTTTTAGCCAATAACAAAGGAATCGCCAAAGTAAGTAAAGAGGGCAAGCCAGCGAAGACGATTTTCAATACGTTGAAGACCTACTACGCACATACCTTGGTCGAATGCAAACCCATCACTGGGAGACTGCATCAGATTCGGGTTCATTTGGCTTACCTCAAGTCCCCGATTTGCGGAGACACCTTATATGGAGGCAACCATTTATACCTTTCTTCTATCAAGCGTCGCTTCAATTTAAAAAAAGAGACAGAAGAATTACCAATTATGCAGCGGGTTTCGCTTCATGCTTATTCGATTGGATTTGAGGGTTTGGACGGCACGGAAATATTCGTGAATGCGCCTTATCCGAAGGATTTCAAGGTTTTGGTTAATCAATTAGAGAAAACCAGCTAAGGGATTCCCACTGAAAAAGAGCAAGAAATACTCAGGATTGATTGGTAGTAAAACGCTAAGACTGTGAAAATTAGGACTTAGTATTGGAAATATTTTGCATCGAAAACAAAATACTCCTATCTTTGTGTCCCTTTTTGAGGGTGAAATAAATTTAACAAGCTAAATATTAAACAGTTACACAGTGGATACTTTGAGCTATAAGACCGTATCAGCCAATGCCGCAACTGTAGAAAAGCAATGGGTGGTAGTGGATGCCCAAGCTGCAGTTTTAGGTAGATTGGCTAGTGAGGTAGCGAAAATCTTAAGAGGAAAGACGAAGCCAAGCTTCACTCCTCACGTTGATTGTGGTGACAACGTCATTGTAATCAATACAGACAAAATCAGACTAACTGGTGATAAGTGGGACTCCAAAGTTTATGTGAGACACACGGGTTATCCAGGAGGACAGCGGATTTCTACGCCAAGACTATTGAAAGAGAAATCTTCAACAATCTTGATCGAGAAAGCTGTACGAGGCATGTTGCCTAAAAACAGATTGGGAAGAAAATTATACGGCAACCTGTACGTGTATGAAGGATCTGAACATCCTCATACTGCACAGCAGCCTAAAGCCATCACTCTTTAATCGTCTATTATGGAAATGATCAACAAAATCGGTAGAAGAAAAACCTCTGTAGCCAGAATATACATGGCTCCAGGAAAAGGTGAAATCACCGTAAACAACAGATCTTTGGAAGTTTACTTCCCATTTGAGCTCCACAGGATCGTAGTGAAGCAGCCATTAGCTTTAGTAGGCGTGGATGGCAACTACGACATCAAGATCAATGTAGACGGAGGAGGAATTACAGGTCAGGCAGAAGCAGCCCGCTTGGCTATCTCCAGAGCTTTGTGCGAATTTGATGCAGAGCACAGACCTGCATTAAAAAAAGAAGGCTTCCTGACTCGTGATCCTAGAATGGTAGAACGTAAGAAGCCAGGACGTAGAAAAGCAAGAAGAAAATTCCAGTTCTCTAAACGTTAATCTGGAGATTCCTCCTTATATAGAAAAACACATTTTATAATGGCAAAATTAGAATATAAAGACTTACTAGATGCTGGTGTTCACTTCGGACACTTGACGAGAAAGTGGGATCCAAGAATGTCTCCATACATTTTCATGGAGAGAAATGGTATCCACATTATCGATCTTAACAAAACGCTTGTATGCCTCGACGAAGCATCTAACGCAATCAAGCAAATCGTACGTTCAGGCAAAAAAGTGATGTTCGTTGCTACTAAAAAGCAAGCGAAAGATCTAGTAGCTACTGAAGCGAAAAGACTTAACATGCCTTTCGTAACCGAAAGATGGTTAGGTGGTATGATGACCAACTTCGCGACTATCCGTAAATCATTGAAGAAAATGTCCGGCTTGGACAAATTGATGAAAGAGGAAGCTTACAAGAACCTTGCGAAAAAAGAGCGTTTGATGGTTTCCCGTCAGAAAGACAAAATGGAAGATGTTCTTGGCGGTATCGCTGACTTGAGCAGACTACCTGCAGCACTTTTCATTGTGGACATCAAAAGAGAACACATCGCAATTGCTGAGGCGAAAAAGCTTGGTATCCCTGTTTTCGCATTAGTTGATACGAACTCTAACCCGAACGAGGTAGATTTCCCAATCCCAGCTAATGATGATGCTTTCAAGTCCGTTTCTTTACTAGTTAAAGCGTTCGGTGCAGCTATCGAGGAAGGTCTTTCAGAGCGCAAGAAAGACAAAGAAGAGGCTAAACTTTCTGAAGAGGAAGAGGCTAAGAAAGCTGTGGACGCCGAAACAAAAGAATAATCCACACCTTGATTTGAAATAAATTAAAAATTGAACATCAGGTTTCGGCCTATGTTCAATTTTTTTGTTTTATCCTACCCTTCGAGGTGCCAGCCACCGAGAAGTACCTATAATAACCTTTCGGGCACTGGCTTTCTTCCAGAAGCTATCCGCAAGGCTTCAAAAGAATTTATCCCGTTTTATTTTAAACTGATAACACAATGGCAATTACTGCACAAGAAGTAAACAAATTGAGACAAATGACCGGTGCCGGTATGATGGATTGCAAAAAAGCTTTGACAGAATCAGAAGGCGATTTCGAAAAAGCAGTTGATATCCTCAGAAAGAAAGGTCAAAAAGTATCTGCTTCCAGAGCTGATCGTGAGACTAAAGAAGGTGTAGCTGTAACTAAAGTGTCTGAAAATGGTGCTAAAGGTGTACTGCTTACCTTGACTTGTGAAACTGACTTCGTAGCTAAAAATGATGGCTTCGTTAGCTTTGCTAATGAGTTGCTTGATCTTGCAGTCGCGAAAGGTGCATCTTCCGTTGAAGAACTCTATGCACTTCCTTTCGAAAGCTTGACTGTTGCTGAAAAAATCGTTGAGATGACTGGCAAAATCGGTGAGAAAATCGAAGTATCTCATTTCGAAATCATCGAAGCTGAAACTGTAGTTTCTTACATCCACTCTAATGGTAAATTAGGGGTATTGGTAGGATTGACTAACACGGGCGGAACTGACGTAGAAGAAGCTGGTAAAGACGTAGCCATGCAAATTGCTGCAATGAATCCAGTGGCACTTGATAAAGATGGAGTGGACTCTTCAGTAGTAGAAAGAGAAATCGAAGTAGGAAAAGAGCAAGCAAGAGCTGAAGGCAAACCTGAAGAAATGCTTGAAAAAATCGCCTTGGGCAAATTGAACAAGTTCTACAAAGAAAATACCTTGTTGAGCCAGTCTTTTGTAAAAGACAACAACAAAACTATAGCTCAATACCTTGACGGTGTAAACAAAGGAATGACAGCTTCTGCATTCAAAAGAGTTTCTATCGGTTAATCCGAATGAAATTCCGAATTATAAAAAAACCTCTTCAATTAAGTTTGAAGAGGTTTTTTGGTTATTGAGGACCAAGTCTGAAAACTCAACCAGGATGAATCCCCAATTTTCAAAAATGCTTCCAGCCTTGCGCCTTAATCTGCACCGCTGTTCCACTTTTGGTCACTAGAAATTTACCTTCATCTGACTTGGTAATATGTCCGATGAAGTGGATATCAGAGTGCTTTTCCAGCTTGGCAAAGTCTTTCTGATCTATCGTGAATAGCAATTCATAATCTTCTCCTCCGTTCATCACACAGGTGATCGGATCAAGACCCAACTCCACAGCAGTATCAAAAGTCTGCTTATCAATTGGCAACTTATCTTCATAGATCGTAGCTCCTACTCCCGAAGCTTTGCAGATATGAAAGATCTCAGAAGCCAATCCATCAGAAATATCCATCATACTTGTCGGCACCACTTCCATTTCCCGAAGTTCATGGATGATATCCACACGAGCATCTGGCTTCAATTGACGAGCAGTCACCAAGGTGTATTTTCCTAGATCAGGCTCCATACCGGGATTGGCCAGAAATACTTCTTTTTCACGCTCTAAAATCTGCAATCCAACCAACGCTCCACCAAGATCACCTGTCACGCACAGAATGTCCTTTTCTTTGGCACCCGATCGATAAGAGATTTGCTCAGACTTCGCTTCTCCGATGGCAGTCACAGAGATCACCAAGCCACTCCTAGAAGCTGTAGTATCACCTCCAATCAAATCCACTCCATAATGCTCACATGCCGCATGAATGCCTTCGTACAAGGCGTCAATTGCTTCTACAGAAAACCGATTGGAAAGTGCAATACTAACTGTGATTTGCTTAGGAACAGCATTCATAGCTGCCACGTCTGACACATTCACGGCCACAGCCTTGAAACCCAAGTGAGGCAAAGGAGCATAAGACAAATCAAAATGAACTCCTTCTACCAATAGGTCCGTGGTAATGACCTTGACCATATCTCCAGCTTCAATCACCGCAGCATCGTCTCCGATACCCTTCAAAGTGCTGGAATTTTTAATAATTACTTTTTCATTGAGGTGATCGATCAAACCGAACTCACCCAAATCGCTTATTTCTGTTCTCTTTTCTGACATAATATTTTTCGCGGCGACGCAACAACGCAACGGTTTAATTTCATTTAATTTTTAGCACTTCCTGCAATTTCAGCCCTAAGAAGTACGATTCACATTGGGCAAAGTTAAGTTGATCCCATATTCAATTCTTAATTATCAGTGTGATTATCAGTGTGATTATTTAATCCGCCACGGAGGACAAGGAATTCCTATCTTCCAATTTTGAATTGACAATGATGCATGTTGAATACCGAAGTCAATCCCTCTCCTGACACAACTCAATCAATACCCCATTCGTGCTTCTAGGATGCAAAAATACCACTAATTTATTGTCTGCTCCCAGTTTTGGCATTTCATTCAGGATTTCGAAACCCGCATCTTTTAACCTTTTTATTTCAGCCAGGATATCCTCTACATCAAATGCAATATGATGAACTCCTTCTGATCTTTTTTCCAAGTATTTAGCAATTGGACTATTTTCATCCGTTGCCTGGAGCAGTTCTACCTTCGTTTCTCCAATCTGGAAAAAAGATGTAGTCACCATTTCACCATCCACCTCCTCCGTTTTAAAGTGCTTCTTCCCAAGAAGCTTCGCAAAAAGTGAATTAGACTTCTCAAGATCCTTTACCGCTATTCCAATATGCTCGATTTTCCTCATGTTTAAATTTGCTATATTTGCAGTGAATCATTTTGGGATTCTTACTGTTTTCCCAATACTTCAACTTAAGACAAAGTAATAAATATAAAGATATGATAATCGTTTCTGACAAAGCCAAAGAGCGTATCCTAGAGCTCAAAAGAGAAGAAGGACGCGCAGAAAATGAAAATATTCGGGTTTCGGTGAAAGGTGGCGGCTGCTCAGGTCTGATGTATGATTTGGGTTTTGACGGTGCTCAGGTCGATACCGACCACGTATTCGAGGATAAGGGAGTGAAAATTCTTGTAGATAGAAAAAGCTTACTTTACCTAGCAGGAACTACGCTGGAATTTACCGATGGATTGAATGGCAAAGGCTTCCAGTTTGTAAATCCTAATGCAAGTAGAACCTGTGGCTGTGGCGAAAGCTTCTCAGTATAAACTGACATTCATGCTAATCATTAGAAGGCAACCCCATCAGGTTGCCTTTTTTAATACATTTTTCACCTCAATCCTTACCTTTGCCCACTAGGAATTTAACCCAGATTATGGAAGAGCATATTAAAAAAATCCAACTCAATGACTTGCACGTTGCCCTTGGTGCCAAAATGGTGCCTTTTGCAGGCTACAACATGCCTGTGAGATACAGTTCTGACAATGAAGAGCACCTTTGTGTGAGAAATGGCGTTGGCGTTTTTGATGTCTCCCACATGGGTGAATTCATGGTGGAAGGACCAGAAGCTTTAAACCTGATCCAAAAAGTAACCTCAAACGATACTTCCAAAATTGTGGCTGGACAAGCCCAGTATTCATGCTTTCCCAATGAAACTGGTGGAATCGTCGATGATCTGATCGTTTACAAATTTGAAGACGAGAAGTACATGCTTGTCGTGAATGCTTCAAACATCGATAAGGATTGGAATTGGATAAATACTCATAATCCCATGGGTGCTAAGCTCACTAATATCTCGGACGAGATTTCACTTTTTGCTATCCAGGGCCCAAAAGCTATCGAAGCTGTACAATCTTTGACTCCAGTTAATCTAGCCGAGGTAAAATTCTACCATTTCACTGTAGGAGAATTTGCCGGAGTTCAGGAAGTGATCATCTCTGGAACTGGCTATACTGGTTCTGGAGGATTTGAGATCTATGTGAAAAATGAAGATGCCGAGAAAGTCTGGAAAGCTGTTTTCGAAGCTGGAAAAGACTTTGACATCAAACCAATCGGTTTAGGAGCAAGAGACACCCTCCGAATGGAAATGGGTTATTGTCTTTACGGAAATGACATCACGGACACCACTTCACCATTGGAATCTGGTCTGGGTTGGATCACCAAATTCACAAAAGATTTCACCAATTCCGAAGCACTGAAGACTCAAAAAGAAGCTGGGGTTTCAAAAAAATTGGTTGGGTTTGTCATGCAGGAAAGAGGTATTCCAAGAGGTCATTATCCTATCTTGGATGCTGCTGGAGAAGTGATCGGAGAAGTAACCTCAGGCACTCAATCTCCAAGTATGAGTGTAGGGATCGGCCTGGGTTACGTGAAAACTAAGTTCAGCAAAGCTGGAACAGAGATTTTCATCCAAGTAAGAAATAAGAACCTTAAAGCTCAAGTGGAAAAACTCCCACTATTAAAAGCCAAATGAAATCGAGCATAACCCCAAACGTCACACTCTGGGATGATTATCAACCATGCGAGATTCTCCCGATCCGCCGCGGCGGACGGGACAGGCTATGTGACCTTTAAAAAACAATTATAATCACATGAAATCGAGCATATCGAAAACGATACACAGAGGGATGATTATTTCCTAGGCGAGATTCCATATGACCATTGAAAAACAATTGTAAACAAATGCAACAAGTAGAAATCTGCTTTAGTCCGGAATTAATTCATTTGCATGAGCTGAAAGGCAAACTGGTAGTAGTGGTCGATATTTTTCGCGCCACCTCCACTATGGTAGCAGCTTTGGCAAATGGGATTTCTGAAATAAAGACCTGCGCTGACCTCGAAGAATGCAGAGCCATGGCATCTGCAGGTTATTTAATTGCCGGAGAAAGAAATGGTATCACTGCAGATGGGTTTCAACTGGGAAACTCTCCCCTAGCCTATCTTTCTGGTGATTTTCAAAACCAAAAGCTCGCTATGACCACCACTAATGGCACACTGGCAATTTCTAAATCTATTGGGGCTGATGAAATCCTAGTGGGTGCTTTTCCTAATCTTCAAGCAACTGTCAGTTACATTCAATCTCGCGATAAAGACGTATTGATCCATTGTGCGGGCTGGAAAGGGAAATTCAATCTGGAGGACTCGCTTTATGCCGGAGCATTGGTAAAAGCCCTTGAAGCGACTCATGAGGCGGAGGATGATGGCGCTATAGCCATGAAATCACTGTATGAGAAAGAAGGTCATGATTTGAAAGGTTTTCTATCCCAAGCTTCACACGCCAAACGACTTCAAAATCATAACATCGATTCAGATATTGACTTTTGCCTGACTTTGGATCTGTTTTCATTAGTGGGAAAAGTTGAGGACGAGACCTTATTAGCGATTGAAACCTGGTAAAAACCAAACCAAAAAAACGTCACTTCAAAAACCCAATAGAGATACTATTGGGTTTTTGCTTTTTGCCCCTGATTTCGCCGATTTCACAACAACTAATTGTCTCACAATAAATTAGTTAAACCCTCCAATGGATTTGGCGTTTACCGTTAAACTTAACCACTAAACCACCCAACTTTCAGTTATGAAATCAAGCATGCCGGAAGCGAGACACAGAAGAATGATTACTTGCCATGCGAGTCCATCCCGTTTCCTTCGTCACGGGACAGGTTATGGCCTTTGAAAGAAAATTATAAACACATGAAAAACGGTACAATGATGCAATTTTTCCATTGGTATTCCCCAGAAGATACGCTTTGGAAAGAAGTAAAAGAGAAGGCAGAATATCTGGGAAATTTGGGAATCACTAGCGTTTGGCTTCCTCCAGCTTCCAAAGGACAACTTGGAGGCATGAGCGTAGGATATGATTCCTACGACCTATTCGACTTGGGGGAATTTGACCAAAAAGGAAGTATAAGGACCAAATATGGCACTAAAGATGAATTCCTAGAAGCTACTCAAGCATTGCATGATCGCGGCGTTCAGGTTATTGTTGATTTTGTCCTAAACCACAAAGCCGGTGGAGATGAATCAGAACTAGTACAAGCCATGCGGGTGAAAGAAGA
Organism: Algoriphagus persicinus; assembly: GCF_035156415.1. Classification (NCBI taxonomy): domain Bacteria; kingdom Pseudomonadati; phylum Bacteroidota; class Cytophagia; order Cytophagales; family Cyclobacteriaceae; genus Algoriphagus; species Algoriphagus persicinus. Next base: position 7,378 of record NZ_JAYEEY010000013.1, on the reverse strand, counting down.
AAATCGTCTGAAAAACACTTCTGAACCTTTTGAAATCGAAGCATATACTCGATTTAAATTCCCTGGAAGAAATGGCATCTATTCGGATTTTATTTGGGATAGACATTGCTTCACTGGTGTGGACTATGATCATCGCAATCAGGAGCATGGTATATTCAACCTGCTAAGCGAGTATGGGGACGATTGGGAGAGAATGGTCGATGACGAAAAGGGGAATTATGATTTCCTTATGTTCTGTGACATTGACTTTAGAAATCCTGCCGTAAGAGACGAAATCCTAAAATATGCACTTTGGCTCCATGAACTCACCTTTTATGACGGTGTGAGACTTGATGCAGTAAAGCATATACCGCCTGGCTATTTCAAAGCACTACTTTATTTCATCAGAGAGAGAACAGGCAAAAACATATTTGCTGTTGGAGAATATTGGGCTCCAGGGAATCTAGAGTTGTTGACAAAATATATTGAGGCTACAGATGGCACGATGAGTTTATTCGATTCTGCTTTGCAGGATACTTTTCATAGGGCCTCTACAATGGGCAGTCAGTTTGACATGAGAGAGGTTTTTACCAAATCACTTGCTTCCCATAGTCCAAAATTAGCGGTCACTTTAGTTTCCAATCATGACACTCAACCTCTTCAGGCGCTGGAAGCTCCAGTTGAGTCTTGGTTTAAGCCATTAGCTTATGCTTTGATTTTACTCCGCCAAGACGGATACCCTTGCGTTTTCTATCCTGATCTCTTCGGAGCAAGCTATTGGGACAAAGGAGAAGACGGCAAGGATTACGAGATATTTATCGATAGGGTGGATGAATTAGAACCCATGCTTTATGCCAGAAAAGATTTTGCTTTTGGTACACAGCGGGATTACTTTGATCGGCCAAATGCTATCGGATGGACTCGGGAAGGAGACGATGAACACGGTGGCTGTGCAGTTGTACTTTCAAATGCCGATGGTGCTACAATTTCTATGGAAATAGGCAGGAGGTATTCTGGAAGAAGTTTCCGCGATATATTAGGAAAAATCCAGGATGAGGTTCGGGTAAATGAAGCAGGTTGGGCAGATTTCCACTGTGCTCCTGGATCAGTTTCTGTGTGGACTGAGGGAAATAAAAATTAATCAAAAGTGCTGGTGAACTATAAGTCTGCGCTTTTCTATTTTCTCAGCTTTTTCAATTCAGCTTTCATCTTACAGGCAAACCTACTAGCTTACTTTTTGAATAAAGCTAAACATGGATTTTACACTTTTGAAAAAGGCTATTGTCATTGTATTTCTAAGCCAAAGCTATTTGCCGAGCATTGCCCAAACTAATAAACCTAATATCCTTTTTATTGCTGTAGATGATTTAAGAGCTGAATTAGGACATTTTGAAAACAGCTCCATCATCACTCCAAATCTAGACAAACTAGCATCCGAAGGAGTAAGTTTCACCAATCACTTTGTGCAAGTTCCGACATGCGGGGCTTCCCGTGCAGCTTTTCTCACTGGTAAAAGACCTAGTCGAACAGCAGAATTGGGCAATAACATCATGGCCGATGAATTCCCTGATAAACCTGAATCGGAAATACCAGAAACATTCATCCATCATCTCAGAAGAAACGGCTATTACACGGTAGGAATCGGGAAGATTTCTCATTCCGCTGACGGTTATGTTTATGGCTATGAAGAGGAGATTTCTGAGGAAAGAGAATTGCCTTTTAGTTGGAACGAATTGCTTTTCGATAGTGGAAAATGGGGCACTGGCTGGAATGCATTTTTTGGATATGCAGATGGAGAAAATCGTCAAAGCAGAAAAAAGCAAGTCAAACCTTACGAAGCTGGTGAGGTAGATGATTTGGGCTATCCAGATGGACTTGCCACACAATTGGCAATCAAGACACTGCGAAAACTGAAGGGTCAATCAGGGCAATTTTTTCTGGGTGTCGGGCTATTCAAGCCTCACTTACCTTTCACCTCTCCAAAAAAATACTGGGATCTATATGATGAAGTAGATATTCCTCTGGCCAAAAACCCCGGAAAACCTCATCGTGTTTCTAACGCTAGTCTTTTAGAAAGCGGTGAATTCAACCAATATGCGCTTGGAGAGGAAAAAGCCGGAGTGAACAAGCAACTTTCTGAAGCTTATGCCAGGAAAATCAAGCATGCGTATTATGCTGCCGCTAGTTATTCAGATGCGCAGATTGGTTTGATCTTAGATGAGCTGAAAGCGCTAGATTTGGATCAAAACACCATTGTGATCATTTGGGGAGATCATGGTTGGCATCTGGGTGAACAGCAGATTTGGGGGAAGCATACACTTTTTGAAAATGCACTAAACAGCGCCTTAATATTTAAAATCCCAGGATCTAAAGTCAGTAAAATAGACAATTCCATTGTGGAATCTGTGGATATTTATCCTACACTTATGGAATTGGTAGGAATTGAGAGTCATTCTGGAGTGGATGGAGAAAGCTTTGCCAATTTGCTAAAATCCACGAAATCCCAGATGGGGAACGTGGCCTACTCTTATTATAATAAGGGAATATCTATGCGCACAGATCGCTATAGATTAACAAAGTATTTTAGAGAAGCTGAGCCGACTATTGAGTTGTATGATCATCAGACTGATCCGCTAGAATCAGTGAATATTGCGGAAGAAAATCCCGAAATTGTAGATGAATTGATGCCTTTGCTGGAAAAAGGAAATACTGGGCTTTATGACAAAAAGTAATAAGCTGCCTATTTCAACTTCTCGTTTTTCTTATGTCTATCGATGTCACGAACATTCTTCTTTTCGAAGTTCTTTTTCATGGCTTCGGTAAGGTCCACGCCCGTTTGATTGGCTAGACAAATAAGAACCCACAGCACATCGGCCATTTCATCCGCAAGATCCTTTCCTTTGTCTGATTCTTTGAAAGATTGCTCTCCATAAGTTCTGGACATGACCCGCGCCAATTCCCCTACTTCTTCCATCAAAATGGTCATATTAGTCAATTCATTGAAGTAGCGAATGCCAACTGTTTTGATCCAATGATCAACTTGCTCTTGGGCTTCTTTTAAAGTGATCTCGTCTTTCATGGGTAAGGATTGATTTAGTCAAAATTAACAATCTAACGTTGCATTATTTGATGAATTCACCACTAAAAGGATCGGTTATTGTAAAAGGATTTCTTTTGGAATGAGAACCTAAGGAGCTGCAGCCTTAAAAGCGACCAGCGGAGCCAAAACAAATTGCATGAACAGTTATTTTGAAGCCATTCGAACTTCAATCTTTTATTTCCCACTCGTTGCGATGGCAAGTATAGTCCCTTTTGTCTATTTCCAATATAGAAGAATCGGCTATGTTCAGCTTAACAGAAGCTTGGTTTTATACATTTTCGGATTCTATGCGATGACTGCCTTCTTTCTGACAGTACTCCCTCTCCCAGTGATCTCGGAAGGGTTTTGTGAATTCAGAATAGGTAAAGTCAACCCAAGCTTTTTCCCGTTCCGATTTGTAAGAGATACTTTCTGGGAAGTTCGAGGCAATATCTCGCTTTTTAGTATTGTGAAAAGCACCACGTTTATGGTGACGGCATTCAATGTTTTGCTGCTTATGCCTCTTGGTTTTTTTCTCAGGTATTTATTCCAACTTAAAAATGCAGGTTTAGCTGTACTAATAGGCTTCCTAGCTTCACTATTCTTTGAAATCACTCAATTGACAGCACTATATGGCTTGTACCCATGCAGGTACAGGCATTTTGAAGTAGATGATTTGATTACCAATACTTTTGGATGCATCATTGGCTTTGTGATTGCTCGATATTCAAATGTACTACCAAACGTATCCAGGAAGCCGTTGCTCAATCATTCAGAAGTCACTCTAACCCAGCGATTTTTAGCGATTTTTGTAGATTCCTTACTTGTAATTTTATTTACCTCCTACATCATCGAGGGACTTTCTGAAAATATCTGGCTGCTATCTCTGATGAAAGTTGGCCTCATTTTCTTCTATTTTATTTTCTTCAGTAAAATCACCGATGGGCAGACTTTCGGCAAAAAGTTACTCGGAATTCGGATCATCAGGATAGACGGTCTTAGGCTGGGCTATAAAGATCTGGTAGCGCGGTATGGTATATTTTTGATTCTCCCCTTTTTGGTCGGAGAGGTTTCTAGGTTCTTGATTGATACTCGCTTTGACGACAAACTCTACTTATTCCTATATCTACTTTTCTTGGCCATATGGTTTTTTGGAACTGTCATGGTCACTTTTATCCGCAAAGACCATAGAGGTTGGCTGGATAGGTTTGCACATACTACGCAGGTGTTGGCAAATCAGAAGAATGTAAACCAGTAAGATTTTTCAAAAATTTTAGCATTATAATCAAACTATTCTTAGAAATTTTTGTGAATGTTTTACTATACTGCCCTAAATTGAAACCTGCCAATGTATATATGTCATTTTCACCGGAAATAAAATCGACCACAAAACTATGAGAAATTATATCACCTTTCTTTTTACCCTATTAACTACTATTTCTTGCTCCACTAAGAAAGAATCAAAACCGCTTCCTCGTATTGCCATTGCAGGCTTAGCTATAGAGTCCAGTACTTTTTCCCCTGCAACCAGTGACGTAGCCGCTTTCCGGACAAGAGAAGGTGCAGACATTTTCAATTATTATCCATTTCTCGACTCTGCTTCAACCAATAGAGCTAGAGCCGAATGGTTTCCCACGCTTAGGGGACATGCCATTCCTGGCGGCATCGTGACTCGTGAAGCATACGAAGAACTGGTTGGAAAAACTCTGGTAATGCTCAAGAAGAATCTGCCTTACCATGGACTTTTCTTCGATATTCACGGTGCAATGAGTGTAGTTGGATTGAATGATCCAGAAGGAGATTTTATCATCCGCGTCCGTGAAGTGGTTGGGCCGGAGACGTTGATCTCAACGTCCATGGATTTGCACGGGAATGTCTCTTGGAGATTGGCGGAAAACACAGATTTGATCACTTGCTATAGGATGGCCCCACATGAAGATGCGATAGAATCCAAGCAGCGTGCAGTGGAAAATATGCTGGACAGACTGGAAAGTGGCAAAGGAAAGCCTGCATATAAAGCTTGGATTCCCATTCCGATTTTACTTCCTGGCGAAAAGACAAGTACCAGAATTGATCCCGGAAAAAGTCTCTATGCAAAAGTAGATCCCATGACCAAAAAGGAAGGCGTGATCGACGCAGCAATTTGGATCGGCTATGCATGGGCGGACGAACCTAGAAATCATGCGGTGGTAATGGTGACCGGAGATGATGAAAAAGCTGTGACGGAGTCAGCCGAGGAACTTGCCCAAAGCTTTTGGAATGTTCGGAATGAATTTGAATTTGTAGCCCCAGTAGCTACTTTGGAAGAAAGCTTGAAGATGGCACTAGCCTCTGATAAAAAGCCTTTTATGATCTCTGATATGGGTGACAACCCAACTGCTGGTGGTGCTGGAGATGTGACTTGGACTTTGGCCGAAATCCTGAAGAGACCTGAGTTCAAATCCGAAAATGGCCCGACGTTGATTTATGCTTCTATCCCAGGTCCTGATTTAGTAGAGAAAGCAATAGCGGCAGGAGTAGGTGGAAAAGTAGAAGGTACAGCAGGAGCAGCAATTGATGATAGATTTGCTCCTCCGGTAATGCTCAAAGGAACTGTGGAAGCAATCAAAAAGGGTGATGGGGCGGCTGAAATTGAGGCAGTGGTTAAAGTTGGTTCTGTACATGTGATCGTGACCAAAAAACGCAAGCCATATCATAATGAAAGTGATTTCACAAACCTAGGTTTGAATCCTAGAAAAGCAGATATAGTAGTCGTGAAAATCGGGTATTTAGTCCCTGAATTGTATGAAATGCGAGCAGATTGGATTATGGCCCTTACACCTGGCGGAGTAGATCAGAACCTGGAGAGATTAGGTTATAAGCGTATCAATCGGCCCATGTTCCCGTTGGATAAAGACATGGAAGACCCGGATTTGAGTGCTAAATTGGTGCGTGCTGCGGATAAGCTCGATTAAAGTCAAAAAAGTAATTTTTAAAACTTTCTGAGAATATAAGTCTCAAATCTAACCTCTAACTACTTTAGAAAATGATGAACGCAAAACCCTCCTCCGTAGAAGAATATCTCAGCTGGTGCTCACCTGATGTACAGGAAAAGCTTGAGCAAATGCGGGTTACTATCTTGAAAGCTATACCAAAAGCCAAAGAAGTTATCAGCTACCATATGCCAGCCTACAAAACCACTGAGGTGTTGGTTTATTTCGCCGCTGCAAAAAAGCACATTGGTTTTTATCCAACGAATAGCGGTGTAAGCGAATTCAAAAAAGAACTTACCAAATACGTGACTTCTAAGGGTGCCATTCAATTCCCACTAGACAAACCCTTGCCGATTGATTTAATTATAGCAATTAGTAAGTTTAGATTTCTTGAAGCTGAAGAAAAAGCAAAACTGAAAAAACAAAAAACCTAACTCAGCTCCTTTTTCGTCACCGCTAGAAAACTTCGTATTCCCTCCTTGCTGTTTTAAATATCAGTGGAAATCAGAATCGAATCGCATCCAACTTACTCTCTCAAACCTGGGGAATCCTAAAACCTCCCTTGCTAATCAAGTCAGCAGCTTCCTGATAATTCATATTATTCGGTTTGAAAGTGATCATACTAACTAATGCGGGATTATGGTTCTCGCGGACTTAAAATATCCATTTTCGAATTCGTTTCAGCAAATCCATCAAATAGGTGTTGATTCAGCTACCTAACTCTACTCTCTATTCTACTTTTACGTGTTTTTACATGGGAACTCACAGCCGGTACCGGTTTTTATAATTTGCGATGGCTAAGTTTTTCAGCAGACTCTAACTAAAACCCGACATAATTCTAATACTTTCTTTAATGCGGATACTCATATACCAAATTAACAAGCCAAGGGCTGTTAAACGCTTCATCAAGTTCATTCAAAAAAAATAAAGGTATTAAGAGTACAGATGAGAGAAGTAAACTTCATTGATTCTTTTCCTATGCGTACTGACCGATTTTTATGCTTGAGATAAACAGATCATAAACTTGTCAGCTGGATCACAAAAAAATCTGTTTCAGGTACCTCTAGTAGCAAATAGCTACAAATTTCGAAAACCCTCATGGCATTTACCAAAAAGATTGAATCGATGAGTCGGCCTCCGCTTTCTATCCTGGGCTAGCCTCCGGCAAGCAAGATAGGGTGGGGCTGAACTCAAAAAAGCCCGATGGAATTAACCAAAGGGCTTTAGAATAAATGAGGCGGCGACCTACTCTCCCGGGTGTAACCCCAGTACCATCGGCGCTGCAGGGCTTAACTTCTCTGTTCGGGATGGGAAGAGGTGGGACCCCTGCGCTAGGCCGCCTAAATCT